>CAJJYO010000157.1 GCA_905197385.1 uncultured Collinsella sp. | reverse complement strand
CAGCTGCTTGGAGGTCACGAGCGTGAGCGGGTATAGGCGGGTGCCGGACCCGCCGGCGAGGATGATGCCTTTCATTGGCTATGACCTTTCAATTCTTGCGGCTCTGCGACCGGCGCGATTTCCAAGGAGACGGGCGCAGCAGTCAACTCCGAAGGCAACTAACTCGCCAAAATTACCTTCCCGAAGAAGCTGAGAGGAGACTGACCTGACGAGCCGGCCCCCTTCACCGATCTCACTTGCTTGCATGAGATCGTCCGCATGCGTTTCGAGAAAGAAACCGACGGCACGGTTGCGGGCAAACTGTTGGGATGGCGTCAAGTTATGCGAGTGATAGACCTCGGCACGCGGCTCGTAAGCGACCTTCATACCCGAGGCGATAAACTTGGCGGCCATGAGCATGTCCTCGTTGGTATTAACATGATCGAATCCACCGCATTCGAGATATGCGGTCCGTCGATAGGCAGAACAGGCGTCAGATGCAAAAAACGTCTTAATGCCAAGTTTTTCGAGATCGCCTTTCGAACGCACGGATGGTGAGTCAGGATAGTTAAAACAACGTACAAGTTGTTCAAAACGACGGGCATCGGCCTTGGGAAGCTGCCTACCACTAACAAGGGCGATATTCGAGTCTTCAACCATAGGGGCAACAAGCCGCTTCAAGTAGTCATCGGAAACGGGCACAGCATCTTGGGTGAGAAAACAGACGAAGGCGCCACTCGATTCATTCAGCGCCATGTCTCTTGTGGTGCCGTGGTTAAAATCCTGGCGATCAATCTCCAGCAAGCGAACTCTTTTGTGCTTCTGGACCAACTCAATAGTTTTGTCTTCCGATGCGGAATCGACGACCAAAATCTCATTCGGCTGAATTGACTGGCGATCAAGGGCAATTAAAAGCGCCTCAATTTCATGTTCAGCATTAAGAGTCGGAATGATGATAGAAATATCCATCTATCGCCCCGTCTTCTTCTTGCCGAACATGGCACTGAAGGTGCCAGTGAAGCACTTCCAGTCCATGCGAAAGCAGCGATTGCGCACGTAATTTAGTTCAATTTTTTGACGCAAACCGCTCTCGAAGGTAGCGGCATTACGATCAGTCGCCTGCCACAGGCCCGTAATGCCAGGCTGAACAGAAAGCAACTCAGCTTTTTCTTCATCAGTAAAATGCTGCTCGAGCTCATCCTGTGTAATGGGGCGCGGCCCAATGACGGAAAGATCGCCGTTCAGCACGTTGAGAAACTGCGGCATCTCGTCAATTGAGCACTTACGGATGAACCGACCAACCTTGGTAATGCGGGGGTCATCGTCAACCTTGCGCTCAACTTCCCACTGATGTAGCTGCTCAGGGCTAAGGTACTTATGTACTTCGCCAGCGTCGGAGACCATGCTGCGGAGCTTAAAAATCTTGATGGTCTTTCCGCCCTTGCCAACTCGTTCTTGCGTATACATAGGACTGCCAGGCGATTCAAGGCTGATGAGCGCACACACAATGGCGATAGGGATAAGCAGCAGTACGCTCATCAAAAGACTGAATACAAGGTCAAACAGCCTCTTAATAAAGCGGTAGCCAAGCGTACCGCTCGGTTTAATCTCTTTAATAGCCAGTGCGTCCCCCACGGATACACAGCTCTCTGTTACTTCTTTTTCAGCCACAATAAAACATACGTTCCTGTCCCCAGGAACCCCCCCCCATCTATGAACTCAAAATTTGAATTAACTGCTGGCGCAACGTCCCCTTACGTCTTGCTGGGCACGTCCAGCGGAAGCAGCTCCCTGAAAGCGGAGTCGCCTTCGCCCACGTCCACCAGGCACCAGCGCTTATGACGATCGATCCTCTTTACGCGGGCTTCTTGCCCCACCAAGGGCCCCTGCTCTATGTACAGCACGCCGTCTTCTATACGGGCCACGCTGTTGCGCACAACGCCGTCGTCGTCGAGCACGCTGCGGTACCAGTCCTGCGCGTCGTCCGGCATGGGCACATAGGCCCGCTCCCTGCTGCCGGCAATGCGGCAGCCAAAGCTCAACTGGGCCAAAGCCCTATCGAGTGCGGCGGCATCGTGCGTGGCGACAAAGAAGTATTCTTTGTACATAGGTTTGGTTTGGAGCGACCAGGCACCATCCCGCTTAAACCAGAACTCCTTTTGCATTACAAAAGCGTCCTGCATAAGGTTGTGCGGGATAATGCGGCGGACCTTTTCGCAGGTCTCGCGCTCTTTTCCGTTGGGGGTGTGGACCAGATACCAGCGGACGCGACCGTGTTGGCTGTTGGTGGTGACGCCGTTAAAAGCGCCCGGCAGCTGCTCTTGGCGCCGTGCCGTCTGTTCCATGTTCTCGCCCCCTCTTTTGGCTTTGCGATGCACGCAAATGCAGGGGCGTTTAGAACAGGCTTCTCGCTCGCAGCTAGGCGCAGTCGCAAAAGTACAGGTTTTTGTAGAGGGGTATGGAGATGCACCTACTGGCAGTACATTTTGCGTAATCTGGGCAAACGCTGAATAATTGCTAATATAATGTCGTCAGTTGAAAGATACAAAAACCTGTACCTTTTTGTGCAACAAAAAAAGCCGCTCAACCAGCGGCTTTTCTTATTTCGGCATGAAAAAGGCGACCGCCCTATGTGGACGGTCGCCTTTATTAATTGTTGTGTTGCTTGCCTTAGGCGCGGGTCTTGATCTCCTCGAGAACCTTGGCAACAAACTCGTCGACGCTCATCTGAACGGTCTCGTTGGAGCGATCGCGGACGGAGATGTTGCCGGCCTCGACCTCCTTCTCGCCCAGGATGAGCATGTAGGGCACACGGTCGATGCTGCGGGCCTCGCGAATCTTGTAGCCGATCTTCTCGTCGCGGTCGTCGCAGACCACGCGAATGCCGGCCTCCTCCAGCTTGGCGCACACCTCGTGGGCGTAGTCGCGGCTCTTCTCGGACACGGGAAGCGCCTTGACCTGCACGGGAGCCAGCCAGGTGGGGAACTTGCCCGCAAAGTGCTCGATCAGAATACCGATGAAGCGCTCGATGGAGCCAAAGCATACGCGGTGCAGCATGATGGGGCGCTTCTTGGTGCCGTCGGCGTCCACGTACTCCAGGTCAAAGTTGAGCGGCATCTGGAAGTCGAGCTGCACGGTACCGCACTGCCAGGTACGGCCGAGCGAGTCCTCCAGGTGGAAGTCGATCTTGGGGCCGTAGAAGGCGCCGTCGCCCTCGTTGACCTCGTAGTCCATGTGCAGCTGCTCCAGAGCAGTGCGCAGGCCCTCCTCGGCGCGCGCCCAGTCCTCGTCCGAGCCCATGGAGTCCTCGGGGCGGGTGGAAAGCTCAACGTGATACTTAAAGCCAAACTTCTGGTACACGGAGTCGATGAGGTTGACCACGCCCACGATCTCGTCGGTCAGCTGGTCGGGACGCACAAACAGGTGGGCGTCGTCCTGGTTAAAGCAGCGCACGCGGAACAGGCCGTGCAGGGCGCCGCGCAGCTCGTGGCGGTGCACCAGGCCAATCTCGCCGGCACGGATGGGCAGCTCGCGGTAAGAATGCGGCTTGGAGGCGTACACCAGCACGCCGCCCGGGCAGTTCATGGGCTTAATGCAGTACTCTTCGTCGTCGATAACGGTGGAGTACATGTTGTCCTTGTAGTGGTCCCAGTGGCCCGAGGTCTTCCACAGCTGCTTGTTCATGATGAGCGGCGTGGAGATCTCCACGTAGCCGGCCTTGTGGTGGATCTCGCGCCAGTAGTCCAGCAGCGCGTTCTTAAGGATCATGCCGTTGGGCAGGAAGAACGGGAAGCCGGGGGCCTCGTCGCGCATCATAAAGAGGTCCATCTCGCGGCCGATCTTGCGGTGGTCGCGCTTCTTGGCCTCCTCCAGCATGTGCATGTGCTCGTCGAGCTCTTCCTTGGTGGCAAAGGCAACGCCGTTGATGCGGGTGAGCATCTTGTTGTCCTTGTCGCCCTTCCAGTAGGCGCCCGAGACGCCGGTGAGCTTAAAGGCCTTCAGGGCCTTGGTGTAGCAGATATGGGGGCCTACGCACATGTCGATGTAGTCGCCCTGCTGGTAGAAGGTGATGCGGGCGTCGTCGTCCAGGTCACCGATGTGCTCGACCTTGTACTTCTCGCCGCGCTCTTCCATAAGGGCGATGGCCTCGGCGCGGGGCTTCTCGTACACGGTGAACTTGAGGTTCTCCTTGACGATCTTTTTCATCTCAGCCTCGATCGCGGGGAAGTCGTCCTCGCTGATCTTGACGCCCTTGGGCAGGTCGACATCGTAGTAGAAGCCGTTGTCGGTCGCGGGGCCGTAGGCAAAGTCGGCCTCGGGATAGAGGCGCTTGATGGCCTGCGCCATGATGTGCGCGGCGGAGTGACGGATGACGTGCGTGACCTCGTCCTGCGGGAGCTCGGCCACCGAACCGTCATTGTAGAGTGCCTTCATGGGTATGTTTTCTCCTCTCGGATGCCTGATGCAAGTGCGTGCGATGCGCTCGGCGTT
>CAJJYO010000156.1 GCA_905197385.1 uncultured Collinsella sp. | reverse complement strand
ATTGCTTTCTTCAGGCATTCCGCGCTGCGGCACACATAAGCGCCGCGTCCGGGCGCTTTTCCGCGTGCGTCAAGGCTGACCTGCCCCTCCGGGCTGCGCACCACACGGGTCAGCTCACGCTTGGGCTTCATTTCGCGGCAGCCGAGGCATTGACGCATCGGCACTTTCTTCGGCACGGTACATCCCCTCCGATCCTACTGTGGAAAGGCCCGAGGCCTTTCAAGAAAACGATTTGACAGAATGATGTGCAGTTCCCGAAAATTATTCGGCAGCTGCTTCTTCCAGCGCCTCGGCCTGCGAGGCGGGCTTGATGTCGATCTTGCAGCCGGTCAGGCGCGCGGCGAGGCGGGCGTTCTGGCCCTCCTTGCCGATGGCGAGCGAAAGCTGGTCGTCAGGCACGATGACGCCGGCGTAGGCCTTCTCCTCGTCGATGAGGACGCGGGTGACCTTGGCGGGCGACAGGGCGTTGGCGACGTAGACGGCCGGATCGGCATCCCACAGGATGACGTCAACGCGCTCGCCGCGGAGCTCGCCCACGACGGCGCGGACACGGCTGCCCTTGGGGCCGACGCAGGCGCCCACGGGATCCAGGCGGTCGTCGAGCGAGTGGACGGCGACCTTGGAGCGCTGGCCGGGCTCGCGGGCGATCGACTTGATCTGGACGGTGCCCTCATAGATCTCGGGCACCTCCTGCTCAAACAGACGACGCATGAGCTCGGGGTGGGTGCGGGAGATGACAATCGGCGGACGGCTGTGCTCGCCGCGAACCGGCTGCAGGCTGGAGTTGGGGTCGCGAACGTCGATGATCACGGCCTTGATGTGCTGGTTGTGCAGGTAGCGCTCGCCCATCGGACGCTCGTTGCGCTCGTTCTCGTAACGGCGCTGATCAAAATGCGGCAGCTCGGCCTCGACGCCGTCGCGGATCTTGACGATCGTGAAATCGGGCGTGGACTGCAGCACGGTACCGCTGATGAGGTCACCGATACGGCCGGCAAACTCCTCGTAGATCTGCTCGCGGGCGGAGTTGCGCACGATGGCGTTGATCTCGGCCTTGGCGTGCTGGGCGGCGATGCGGCTCGTGTTCTTGGGGGTGACGTCGATCTCCTCGAACTCGGTGAAGTTGCCCTCCTCGTCCATGGAATCGTCGATCGGCTCCAAGCGGTAAACATAAATCTTACCGGTGGTGCGGTCGATGGTCACCTTGGCGCCCCAGTCAAGATGCAAGATCTCAGCGTAGCTCTTGGCGAGCGACTGCTCCAGGCGGTCGATCAGGTAGAGCTGGTCGATGTGCCTTTCCTGGCAAAGCTCCATCAGGGCGGACATCATGTCGGATGCTGCCATGTTAGTTTCCTTCCTTCACGGGCTTGAAGTCGTAGGTGGGCTTCAACTTGCACTTTTTAACATCACAGAAATCGAGGGTGACGGACTCGCCATCCTCAAGCTCGAGGGTCACATTCGTCTCGGTCGCGGCGGCAATCTTGCCGGAGTACTTGCGACGGCCCTCGGTGGCGGTGGAGGTGAGCTCACAGTCCTCGCCCACAAAGCGGGCAAAGTCGCGCGGACGGCGCAGCGGGCGCGCCATACCCGGGCTCGACACCTCGAGCGTGTAGCTCGAAGAAATGGGGTCGAGCTCCTCGATCACGTCGCCGACCCACTTGGTATTGGCCGTGACGTCGTTGAGCGACAGGCTCTGACCCTCGGCACCCTCGATACGCACACGCACGCAGGGGGCCTTAGTGGCGCCCACGAGCTCAACGTCGACAATATCGACATCGTGCTGGGGAGCGACGGCCTCGAGCGCGTCGATGATCGCCTGCTCGGTCTTGGTCTTGACCATTGCGGCACCTCCATCCATACAAAAAAGAAGCGGGGCCGAAACCCCACTTCTTTCAATTACTACTTCATTTGCAAGCAAACTATACCAATACCTGCGAAAACGTGCAAGCGTCAGAGAAATTCGCAGGTCAGCGCGCCCACAGCTTCTCCACAAGAATAGGACAATTAGGCGAGGACTCCTGTGTGGTGCTCCCCAAAAGCCCCAAAACGGGCCATGCGTCCCAGCGCGCCGACCGAATCGGGCCCTATGGGCATTCCATCCCTGGGCGCACATCGGCCAGAGTAGAGCTGAGAGGCATTCTGTAGCGAGAAAGCCTGCCGCACGCATTGACCGCACAACCTTCCAGTATCTCTACGGCAAGGAGGCACCATGGAACGCCTAGGCACCCTCTGCGCGACCGCGCTCGCCATTGCTGCCTGCTCGTTCGCCCTGGCGGGCTGCAGCAACGTCGATGGCAAAACCGGACCATGCGAGCCGGATCTCGGCAGCACCAAAGCCATCAAGAAAGCGGCGCCCACGGAGCGTTTCGACAAAATAGACGAAGATATAGTCGACCCCCAGGGCTTAAGTCCCGACCCTCAAGAACAGTTCCCCATCGATCTAGAGGCAGACGAGAACGTCCATGTTACCTGCGTGGGCAAGGACACGGATGGCTACGGCGACGCCGTGTTGGTCTTTGCGGTGACAAACAACACCGATGTCGACATGATGTTTGGCGATGTTGATGCTTATGCCTACGTCAACGGTGTCATCCGCGACGTGCACATGCGCCAGCCCGTCGCCGCAGGCAAAGAAGCGACCGCGATGCTCACCTTTGTAGGCACCTTCGACGATCCGGACTCTGACGTGAACAACGACCTCAACGACATCTACCTCAATATCTGGATGTTCGAGGAGCAGACGGACAATGTCTACTTTAGGGACCTGGTACACATTCCGTAGAGGGTGGCGCTAGACGCCAGCCATGCAGGGCATATAACACAAAACGAGGGACGACCCGGCCGGATCGTCCCTCGTATTTAACACGTCAACTATGCGCGTGGCGTTTACTTGACCACCAGGTTGACCAGCTTGCCGGGCACGCAGATGGCCTTGACGACCGTCTTGCCCTCGGTCCACTTGGCAACGGCAACCTCGGCGGCAGCCTGCATTTCCTCGTTGGAGGCATCGCGGGCCACGTCAATGCGGCCGCGGACCTTGCCGAGTACCTGGACGACGATCTGCACCGTGTCCTCGATGGACTCGGCCAGGTCAAACTCGGGCCAGGCGGCGGTGTAGGCGTTGCCCTCGCAGCCGAGCGCCTCGTGCCACAGTTCATCGGCCCAGAACGGGCAGATGGGCGCCAGGACGCTCACGATGTCCTTGGCCACGCCATAGCACAGGGCCTTGTCGCGCTCAGCACCCTCGGTGGCGTTGAGGTAGGCGCTCGCCGCGTTGACGAGCTCCATGACGGCCGAGATCGCGGTGTTGAACTGGCCGCGATCGAAGTCCTCGGTGCACTTGGCGATGGTGCGGTGACGCTCGCGGTAGAGCTTCATCGCGGTCTCGTCGAGCACGGACTTGTCGAAGGCCACGTTGGCGTCACCCGACTGGACGAGCTGCCACACGATACGCCAGGCGCGCTTGATAAAGCGGTTGGCGCCCTCGACGGCCTTGGGATCCCAGTCGAAGTCCTTCTCGGGCGGGGCGATAAACAGGATCGCCAGACGCATGGTGTCGGCGCCGTAGGGCTCGATGACAGAGCTCGGGGGCACCACATTGCCCTTGGACTTAGACATGGTATCGCCGTTCTCGTCCTTGACCATGCCCTGGCACAGCAGGTTGGTGAAGGGCTCGTCCACGCTCAGCAGACCCAGGTCGCGCAGCGCCTTGGTAAAAAAGCGGCTGTAGAGCAGGTGCAGAATGGCGTGCTCGATGCCACCGATGTAGTTATCGACGGGCATCCAACGGTCGGCCGCCTCGCGGGAGAAGGGCAGCTCGGTGTTGTGCGGATCGGTATAGCGCAGGTAATACCAGGAGGAGCACAGGAAGGTGTCCATGGTATCGGTCTCGCGCTTAGCCGGGCGGCCGCAGACCGGGCAGGTGGTCTCGTAGAAGTCCTTGCACTCGGCAAGGGTCTCGCCGGCGCCCAGGTCCAGGTTCTCGGGCAGCGTCACCGGCAGCTGGTCCTCGGGCACGGGCACAATGCCGCAATGCTCGCAGTGAATGGCCGGGATGGGGTTGCCCCAATAGCGCTGGCGGCTGATGAGCCAGTCGCGCAGGCGGAACTCGACCTTGCGACGGCCGCAGCCCATGGCCTCGAGATCGGCCACGATGGCAGCCTCGCCCTCGGAGTGCTTACCGCCGCGCATGCCAGTGTACTTGCCGGACTGGACGAGCGTGCCCTCGGCGGCGTGGGCGCAATCCCAGTCGACGGTCTCGGCATGGAAGGTATCGATGGTCTCGCCGCTGGCCTCAACGGCAGCGCGGTCGTCATCGTCCAGGATGATCGGCACGATCGGCAGGTCGTACTTGCGGGCAAACTCAAAGTCGCGCTGGTCGCCGCAGGGAACGGCCATGACGGCGCCGGTGCCGTAGTCGGCAACGACATAATCGGCAACCCACACGGGGACCTTCTCGCCGTTCACGGGGTTCACCACGTAGCGGCCGGTAAA
>CAJJYO010000155.1 GCA_905197385.1 uncultured Collinsella sp. | reverse complement strand
GGCAGCCTCTGCAGCCTGCGCCTCCTCGCGAGCGCGGTCCTCGGCCAGCAGCTCTTGGTACAGGTCCTCGCCCGGCAGCTCCTCGCTGCGAGCGATCTTGCCCAGCACGCCATTGACAAACGACGCGGACTGATCGGTGCCATAGGCCTTGGCAAGCTCGACGGCCTCGTTGATCACGATGGCGTCCGAGACCTCCTCGTCGGTGAGGAAGCGCATCTCGTAGACGGCGATACGCAGCAGGTTGCGGTCGGCGCCGGGCATGCGCATAAGATCCCAGTTCTTGGCGACGGCGCGCAGGGCACAGTCGATGCGATCGATATGCTCGTAGGCACCACGGCAAAGCTCCAGCGCATAGGGGTCGAGGGGGCCCTTCGAGATCAGGAAATCGCCCTCGAGGACGCGCTCGAGCGGGCTGTCCGTGGCCTCGGCCTGAAACAGCAGCTGCAGCGCCTGACTGCGGGCAAGCGTACGCCCGCGATAAACCTTAAGGCTCAAAGGTTACTCCTTGGGGAAAACGAGGCCATCGATGCAAACGTCAACGCGCTCGACCTCGACGCCCACCTGAGCATCGATGGCGGCGACCACGGCGGCGCGAACGGCCTCGGCGAGTTTCTTGAACGGATAGCCAAAGAACACCACGACACGCACGGTGAGTGCGAGCTTGTCGCCGACGACCTCGGCCTCGACCGCCGGCTCGGAAGCCGGGGCCTTGGACGAGAGCATCATGGAGACAAGGTTGGTGGCAAGGTCCTTGACGCCAACGGAGGCGATGCCCTCGACATCCGACACGGCGCGCGAGACGATGGCGGTCAGAACATCGGGCGAAATGCCGATGCCGTCAATCTTGATTTCCTGGGGCATGAGTCCTCCTAGAAGAGTTGGTTGCTAGACGCGGGAGACGAACTTGCCGTCGCGGGTGTCAACCTTGATGACCTCGCCCTCGTTGAGGTACATGGGGACCTGGATGACAGCGCCGGTGTCAATCGTGGCCGGCTTGGTGGAACCCTGGACGGTGTCGCCCTTAAAGCCCGGGTCGGTCTGGACGATGGTGGTCTCGATGAACATCGGCGGCGTCACGCCCATGAGCTCATCGTCGGCGAAGAGCAGCTGGCAGATGTCGTTCTCGCGCAGCCACTTGGAGTTCTCGCCCACCATGTCCTCGGGAACGGGAACCTGCTCATAGGTCTCATTGTCCATGAAGATGTAGTCGGCGCCATCGTTGTAGAGGTACTGGAACTCACGGGTGGTGAGCATAACGCTCTCGAACTTGGTGCCAGCGTTGCAGGTGTTCTCGACGACGCGGCCGCTCTTGATGTCGCGGGTCTTGTAGCGCACAAACGCGCCGCCCTTGCCCGGCTTGACATGCTGGAACTCGACGATGGTGTAGACCTTGTCCTTGATGCGGAGACCGAGGCCGTTCTTGAAGTCGGCGGTAGAAATGGTAGGCATAGCGACCTTTCTTGTTATGGGCAGAACGCACAAGCGTCCAAATTACATACGACCGAAATTATACACTTGCTGACGGCGCCTGCAGCGAGCGCATAAAAAGAGAACGCGGGGCGTCCGAATCGATCCGGACGCCCCGCCCCAAAAATCTATCGAAATGGGCTAGCAATCGATGACGTGCAGGTCGTGCGGGGTCTTGGTGAAGGGCTCGTAGCCGTTCTCGGTGACCACGCCGTAGTCCTCCAGACGCACGCCGCCCACACCGGGCAGATACACGCCGGGCTCCATGGTGATAACCGAGCCGACCTCGATGGTGTTCTTGCTGCGGTTGAAGTTGGGCAGCTCATGGATGTCGATGCCCACGCCGTGACCCAGACCATGGTTGTAATAATCGCCATAGCCGGCATCGCCGATAATCTTCTTGGAAAGCTTGAAAATGTCGTTGCCCTCGACGCCCGGATGGATGGCAGCGACGCACTCCTCGTGCGTACGGCGCACGAGCGCGTACAGGTCGAGCTGCTCCTGGGTAGGCTCGCCCATCACGACAGTGCGTGTCATGTCGGAGCGATAATCGCAGTAGCCCGCGCCGTAATCCATGAGGACAAAGTCGCCCTTCTCGATCACGCGGTCGCTCGGGACGGCATGCGGGTTGGCGGTGTTGGGGCCGCTCGCCACGATGGAGCCGAAGGCAAGGCTGTCAGCACCGTTGGCGAACATAAAGTTCTCGAGCTCGTTGCGAACCTGCTTCTCGGTCATGCCGGGCTTAATAAAGCCGAGCATATGCTGGAAGGCGGCATCGGTGATCGACTGCGCGTGGCGCATGAGCTCGATCTCCTCGGCGTCCTTGATGGCGCGCATCTTGCGGATGTCGTCATGCATCAGCGGCAACATGCAGGCGACGGAACGATCCTCCAGACCACGCTGAATACCCTGGTAGAAGTTGATCTGCATGTCGTCCTCGACAGCGCAGACGCGGCACTTGTTGGCCGCGATCTTGCCGGCGACCCAACCGGGGATGGTGCCCTCGTCCATGTCGTAGACCCAGGGGCTGCCGGCGGGCGTGTTCTCCTCAAAGCTGTTGAGGTAGCGCGAGTCGGTATGGAACAGGCACTGGTCGGCCGTAATAAACGCCGCGTGCGGGAACTCGAAGGTGTAGTCGAAGACGCCCTTCACGCCCGTGAGCCAACGAAGATTGGCCTCGTCGCGTACCACGATAGCGTCATAGCCGCGCTCGACCATCAGGGCACGGACACGTTCGATACGACCGGCAGGACCGGCAGCAAACTCAGACATGCAGATTCCTTTCTTATTGTCTCTATAAAGACGGAACGGGTCTCAACCGAACGACGGAATCGCATGCGATCCGCAACCGATTGAAAACCCGCCCCTCAACATGATACGAAAGACGATGGATGTCAATAAATCTTAGAGAAGTTCTTTACGAGAAGCCAAGTAGGCGTGAACATGGCGCTCAAGAACCTCGTCCTCAACGCTCGTTAAACGAATGGCGCCGAGTGCCGCGGGCAGCGGCAACATACTGCGGTTCGAGCGGGCAAACTGCTGCCTGCGGAACTCCTCGATAAACGCGGTGGGCTCCAGGTCGAAGGCAAGTTCCTTGATGCCAAAGTCCTCCAGGCAGTCATCGACCTCAAAGACGTAATCGATATCAAAGTCGCAGGCATCATGTGCTAGGCGCACCTCAAAGCGCATGCCCTCGGATAACAGCTGGTAGGCAGGGACCTGCGAAGCGGCATCGCCCAAGCAGGCGCGCAGGGTACACTCCCCCGTCTTGCCAAAATCGAGCGCATGGCGAGCGCTCGGGTTTGTGGCCATCAGTACGTCCTTACGGGCAGTCTGAGACCATTGAACGGCATTGACGAGCGCAACCTCCTCGCCCGCGAGAATCTCGGGGACGGTCTCAGTAAACTGATTCCAGCGGGACTTACTGCTCGAAAGCATGGTGCCAACAAGCACCACAAAGCCGAGCTTGAGGTCCTCGGGGTCCGCCTCACGAACAAGGTCGAGGTCACACACGACCAAGCCCGGTTCGGGACGGAACGCGATAGCGGGAAGCGCATTGGCCGACGAGGCGACGAGCGGCTTCATGGTCGTCGCGACCGTGAGCATGGCGTCGAAGGTCGTCGGCAACAGCGCGCACTCGGTTCGGCCGCACCACTGGTTGGCGCACCAGCTAACAACCGAGCAGGTTGCGGCATCGCCAACGGCGACAACCAGATCGTCGCAGGTAATGCCGTTGGCAGACAAGGCGCCAAAGATAGCATCGGCATCGGCCAGCGTGGCACCAGCAGGCGAAACCTCGAGGACGAGCAGCGACACGGCAAAACCGGCGTCGACCAGCGCATGCTCGACGACCTCATCAAAACGTTCTGACGAGGCGGAGTTCCAAACCACCATCGCGCGCTTAGGCTTGCCCACAGCCGAGGCAAACATGCGCGACAGCTCCTCGAACGCGCCCAATCCGACACGGACATCGACGCTGCGGTTTTGGAAATTGATCAGTTGACGGCGAATCATAGCAGCCCACGCTCCAAAAGCATCTCGGCACAAAGGTAGGAAACGTCCTCGAAGGACTTGTTGCGAATATCAAGGGTAATATCGGCGGCCTGGCGATACAGCGGACGGCGATGCTCAAACAGACGCGCGGCATGCTCGGGCGAGCGGAAATCGGGGCGCGTGTCGGACCGACGAATCTGGCGAATCGAATCCTCGAAGTCGCCCTCGAGGTACACGCACGTACCCATTTCGTGCATCAGCTCAATATTCACCGGCGTCTCGACGATACCGCCCCCGCACGAAACCAACAGGCTGCGCTCGCTTTGGAGCGAACGGAGCGCCGAGGTCTCGAGCTCACGAAAACGATCCTCGCCCTCGGTCTCAAAAATCTCGGTTACCGACTTGCCGCAGCGGCGCACGACCAGGCGGTCGGTATCGATAAAACGCCGCTTGAACATAGTGCCGACGTTGCGCGCGAGCGTTGATTTACCCGCGCCCAAAAAGCCGATAAAGAAGATATGGTCGCAGCCGTGTTTAGTGTGCTGGGACATAGC
>CAJJYO010000154.1 GCA_905197385.1 uncultured Collinsella sp. | reverse complement strand
CGGGCAAAATGTTCCGGTGCAAAGGTGGGGATGCCCGCAAACTGCAGCGTGGCGCCGCCCTGCAAAAACAGGACGCGGTAGTTGTCGGGGATGCTCAGCAGGCGGCGCAGAGTTGCCTCAGCGTCATCGATGATCTGCTGGTACATGCTAGATCGATGGCTCATCTCGAGCACGGACATGCCGCAACCGCGGTAGTCCATCATCTCGTCGGCGATCTCGGCGAGCACGCTTGTGGGCAGTGCGGCCGGGCCAGCTGAGAAGTTGTGCACACGTGCCATCTTCTAGTTCCCCCTCGTAGTCGTTTGAACGTTCGGGATACTTTAGCACAGTGCAGCGCCAGGCGCGACCGCATCACGGTAAAACTCGAGTGCGTCGCTATGATTTGCAGGATGGTTACATGGGGGAGGGGTGCTTTACTCCTCAGGCAAATCCGAATCTGCGAGCGAAGGCATGAGGTTCCTAGGCGCTTGATCTCTTCGTCGCAAATTAGCCACTTCCTGGTCACTACGACGCCAGTGTGGCGATGACGGCTTCGTCGCCGGCGTATATGAGGGTGTTGCCGTCGGGGATGATCGTCTGGCCGTCGCGCTTAAGCATCACCACAATAAACGGGTGCTTGCCCTGCGGCACGTCGCGCAGACGCTGGCCGGCCAGGCGACCGTGGGGCGTCACGGTGACCTCGCGCAGCGTAACCTCGGCACGCTCTTCGAACGTTGGGGCGGCCATCACCAACAGATCGCCTTCCTGGATCACGGTGTCGCCATTGGGCAGTACCGGGTGCGCCCCGTCGCGCAGCACCAGGACCACGAGCATGTCTGTGGCGCTGCCAATGTCGGCGAGCGAGCGACCGGCAAACGGATGTCCAGCGCCTACCTTGAGCTTGACGAACGACATGCCGTCTTCGTCGCGGTAGTCGTTAAAGGTGCGACGCACGTCGCCGGTCGCATCGATCATATCGAGCTTCTTCGCCACCGCCGGCAGCAGCGAGCCCTGCACCACAATGCTCGACACGGCAATCACAAACACCAGGTCAAATAGGTCGTGTCCGCCGGGAACGCCGGCCACCACGGCAAAGAGACTAAAGACGACCGAAGCTGCTCCGCGCAGGCCCGCCCAGCTTACGAGCGCGACCTGGCGAGGGTTCGTCCTAAACGGCGCTAGCAGCATGCCTACGGCGATGGGGCGGCTCGCAAAGAGCATAAACGCCATGAGTGCCAGGCCCGGTAGCAGCATTTGCGGCAGGCGTGCGGGTGTAACGAGCAGGCCCAGCAAGAAGAAGATGGTCATCTCTGCCATCTCGGTGAGGGTGTCAAAGAAGTGCGCCATCTCGACTTTGCCGGTGATGTCGCTGGCACCCAGCACAATGCCGGCCAGGTATACAGCCAAAAAGCCGTTGCCGCCCAGGCAGCTCGGCAACGCGTAGGCGACGATGGCCACGGCGAACAAAAAGATGGTCTGCGCGTCCTTGGCCGTTGCGTGCGCGCGTTCAATCAGGCGGCCCGCCGCCCAGCCGATGGCAAGGCCCAGGCCCACGCCCAGGATAATCTGCTTGGCCAGCAGTGCGGGAATGTTGATGTCGCCGCCGGCCGCTAGTGTGGCGAGCACGGCGGTGAGCATGTAGGCGACGGGGTCGTTGGAGCCCGATTCGACCTCGAGCAGCGAGTCGGTGCCACCTCTCAGCGACAGGCTGTGCTCACGCAGTACGCTAAAGACGCTTGCCGCGTCGGTGGATGCCACGACCGATCCCAGCAGCAGGCCACCGATCCAGTCGAACCCCAGCGCGAAGTGGGCGAACACGCCGGTGATGCCGGCAGTGATGACGACGCCGAGCGTGCTCAGCAGCACCGCCGGCGCAGCGACGGGCTTGGCGCGGTCGATATTGGTGTTAAAGCCGCCGTAGAACATGATGAACAGCAGCGCCGTGCTGCAGACGGTTTCGGTGAGTGCGTAGTCGCTAAAGTCGATATGCGTCGGGCCGTTGACGCCCAACAGCATGCCCAGCGCGATAAAGATGAGCAGGGTGGGGAAGGGGAGTTTTTTGCCGACGGGTTTGATGGTCAGGCACAAAATGATGACGAGGCCGATAAAGAGAAGGATCTGGTTCATGGATAGTGTCCGCTCCTGGGTGGTTGGCGTGGCACGGTCAGTTGTCTGCGGTTATTTGTACCCAAAGATGGTGGGTTTATGGGGTTGGATTGCGGGCGTGCGCGATATCGTCATAGATGGCTGCCGTCTTTGCCTCTGCTCGGAAACCCTTTCCAGCTTTATTGCAACGGAGTACAATGGGTAACGTTTAAGTTCAACTTGAAGTTTTAGTTGCGGCACCGGGCTTCGGCCGCAATGCAAGGAGAGGCGTACCATGGCGATCTATGTGACATCTGATGCTCACGGGCACGTGCGTGCGCTTGACGAGGCCCTGTCTAAGATCTCTTTGACGTCCGACGACACGCTGTACGTGCTGGGCGACATGATCGATCGCGGGCCCGATCCGGTCGGCGTTATTAAGCTCGTGCGCTCGCTGCCCAACGCCCACGTGCTCAAGGGTAATCACGAGCAGATCATGCTCGATGCCATCATTGGCCAGGATCCGCTCGATGCCGAGACCTGGGATATCAACGGTGGCTGGACGACGCGTGAGCAGCTCAACGACATGGAATTTGAGGCATACGAGGAGCTCGTGCGATGGATGGCCGCGCTGCCGCTCTACGCGGTGGTCGAGACCGAGGAGCGCCCGTATCTGCTGGTACATGCTGGAATCGAGATGAAGGCGGCGCGCGCGTTTTTGCTTGAGCATGGTGTCGATTGTGCCGATGGCGTCGGAGCGGTGGGTGCCGATCGCGAGCTGCTGCAGCAGATGCTCGCGGTGCAGTCGTCCGATGACCTGCTGTGGATTCGTCACGGCTATTGGGATGTGCCGACTGGGCTGCTTTCTGCCGAGGGCAAGGGTCCGGTCGTGGTGAGCGGTCACACGCCAACGGTGTCGCTCGGGCGTTATTGCGAGGTCGGTGGTCTTGCGGGGCTCGATGAGGAGTCGGGCCGCGGGCAGATTGTGCGCCTGGGCGGCGAGGATGCCGCCGGTGTGCCCGATCGCATCGACATCGACTGCGCTGCCGCCACCGGCTCCGAGTTCGGTCGCGTGGGCATCCTGCGCCTGGACGACGGGGCGGAGTTCTACGCGAACATCAACCCGGGCGAATAATCGGTGCAAGGGGTAGCTAATTTGGGACGGGGCTTATTTGACTACTTTTGCCCTTCTGCCCGCTAATTGATTTCTCTGGGACGGGGATTAAATAATCATTTGGCTGCCCGCCGGCTAAGTGAGTAGACTTTTTTGGAAATGCCGAGCACCCAACATATTTGCCTCAATAAAACCGCAGGTCACAGACTTGTGCTCTGTTGGTGTGGTCGGGGATTCGGTAAAAGTCTACTCACTTAGTTTTGCGTGATGAATATTGTCCGCAACGAGACCCCAGCCGGGGTGATTCCATCGCAAATTCCGGTGACCGGGCAGCTAATTAGGCGCCGTATGGGTTGCGGTCGCGTTCTATGCGTTGGCGGATGTGGGCGTACTCGATAATCAGTAGCACCAGGAGTAGGGCCATGATGGCTAGGTAGCTCACCACAGCGCCCATCAGACCCAGCAGCTTAATCAAGATCACCGGCAGCACCACGCTTACGGCGAAGCAGATCAGGTAGATCTTGGTGACGTCTCCAGCGTGGCGTAGCACCGTGATGATGGCGTAGATAAAGTCGATGGCCGCGGTGACGCCGCCGGCGACGACCATCAGCAACGCCAGCGTACGGTAGCGCTCAAAGCTGAGGCCGTACATAAAGCTCATGAGGGGAATACCGGGACCTGCCATAAATGCGGCGCACACGCCGGTGATGGCCACGATCAGCGCCATAACGGCAACAATAATCAGGTCAAAGCGACGACGCTTGCGAGGATTAGCCCAAATGCTCGACAAGCGCAGGAGCTGCGGTTTGTAGACAAATCCGACGCTCAACAAAATAGCCTGCGCCGGAAAGAACAGGGCATTAAAGTACAGCTGATATTTGTATGCCAGCGTGCCTTCCATCACAAACTTGGGCATGCTCTCAATAAGGTTGAACAGGAACAGTGCACCAAAGAGCGGGGCGCACTGGACAAACAGGTGGCCGACCTCGCGCAGGCTCACGCGGCGCGATTTTTCGGTCTCGAGCAGGGCAAGCGGCGCGGTGACCAGCACGAGCGAGGCGATCGCGGCGATGCCCATGGCCATGGCCGCGATGGGCATGCTGCGCGTGAGGAACAGCGCCGCGCTAAAGACCGCGATGACGCCGACGGAGCGTAGCGTTTGGCTCATGCCGGCCAGGTAGAGCTTGTCGGCCTGCTGCAGGCGGCCTTCGTACACGTCGGCGACGCCGTCGATCACCTTGTAGAGGTAGACGCCCAGGCCGATCGTCGCCATCTGCGCGTCATAGCCGCGGGCGCTGCTGTACATGAGGCCGCAGCCTAGGGCGAGCGCTCCACAAAGCCAGCGGTTGAG
>CAJJYO010000153.1 GCA_905197385.1 uncultured Collinsella sp. | reverse complement strand
GCGTCGACGACAGCGGGTTTCCGATGACCCACATGCACTCGTCGAACGCAGAGCACAGCGACAGCGACGTGGAGATCTTCTTCTCGTCGCCGCGCAGCAGGTAGCGCCAGCGCGTGCGGCTCATGGCGCCCCAGGGCGGCGTAAACGCGAGGAACGGCACGATGCAGAAGAGGATCCACTCGTCTACGTGCGCGGTCGCCGCTGCGATGAAGACCTGCGAGGCGATAACCCAGATGATGATGGCCGAGATCGACGCCGCTCGCTGGCCGAACCGGTCGGCGAGTTTGCCGAGCTGCGGCCCGAGCAGCGCGGACGAGACGGAGTAGACGGCCGAGAGCGCGCCGGCGATCGTGTAGTTGCCGTAGATCTGCTGCACGCCGATGGTAATGGACATGCTGATCATGGCGAGCGGCATGCACGCGACCACCGACCCAACGGTGAAGCGCGCCGCATGCGGGATGCGCAGCAGCTCGGCATACCCGCCGAACAGCCGGTGGATCAGGCCGGAGTTCCCCGCAGGGGCCGTGGGGGCCGTCGCGCCCCGCTCCTCGGCGTCCTCGATCTCGATGGCGTCTTCCGTGGATTCCATGATCCTTCCCCGCTCCCGACGTATGGACGGTGCCCCGATGCAATCCGGGCACCGACGCGCGATCTGCGCGCACATGGTATTAGGGTAGCGACATCCGCCGTGGAAGCAACCGGCGTTCGTTTACTTTTCCTGCCACTTTGACGCGGCACGAGGTAATCGAATATAGCCGCGCACATAAAGCGGGTCCTGTTTCATTTTGAACAGGACCCGCCTCTTTCCTTTACGGGCGTAGAGTGTCTCCTACATGTTGCAGATCGAGACATTCCTTCCGACGCTCCGCTTCTATCTCAATTTGTAACAGTAAGGGTGATTATGGGCTTCCACGTGTTACAAATCGAGACAACCGCTTCAGGAGGTGTCTTTAATCTCAATCTGTAACAGTAACTCGGCAAAATCAGTCCCAGATGTTACAGATTGAGACAAAGGGACGGCGCGGTTCGTAAGTATCTCGATCTGTAACACCTAGCCCACTTTTAACGGTCCAGTTGTTACAGACTTAGACAAACCGGCAGACAACGAAAGCGGCGACGCCCGTGATGGACGTTGCCGCTTTTCTATTGAGAAAACTACTCGGTTTTCGTTACTAACCACCACAATGGGGACAGGCACCTTTGTGGTGGTTTTGGTCTTAGCCCGTCCCTTGCTGTTAGACCGTGATGACGTTGTCCATTGCCCGGTACTTGGCAGGGACATCGCCTGCGGTAATAATCGTTGCGTCGCGGAAGTCCGCGAACTTGACGGGCGCCACCATGCCAAATTTACTGGCGTCCGAGATTACGAAGCGCTTGGCCGTATGGCGCATCGAGATACGCTTTACTTGCGCCTCCTCGATATCGGGCGCCGTGAAGCCCTGCTCGGCGGCGATGCCGTTAGAGCCCCAAAAGCCACAGTTGAAGTTGTAGCGATCTAAGGTTGCCAAGGCATCGGGGCCAACGAGCGCCTCGGTCTCGGGTTTGAGCTCGCCGCCCAGCACCACGGTACGCATACCTCGCAAAGCAAGGCGCTGAGCATGGAGCACGGAATCGGTCCCGTAGGTGACATCTTCAAGGTGGGGAAGATGCTCGATGAGCCTGAGCGTCGTCGAGCCCGAGTCGATGTATACAAAGCTCTCAGGCTCCACAAGCGCCGCCGCACGGGCGCAGATACGCTCCTTGTCATCGTTATGGAGGTCGCTGCGCTCATTAAGCGTTAGGTCGCGCGTCACGTGCGCGCGCTCAAGACTCGTCGCCCCACCGTGGACCTTGGCGATGCGATGCGCTCGGTCGAGCGTCTGCAGATCGCGCCGAATGGTAGACGCCGTCACGCCCAGGGCCTCAGCAAGCTCCGGAACGGTAACCGAGCCGGCCTGCTGCACCATCGATACAATCGCGTTGAGCCTATCTTCCGCAAGCATCGCTTACTCCTCCTCGGGGTACACGACTCCCCAGTCGGCGCGAAGCTTGGTCATAAGCTCCATAACATCAGAAGCATAATCCAGCAGCTCGCGCTTGGAGTCGTCGCCGGCAACGGCCTTCTCAAGATCGGCCATCTCGTAGCACAGTGCGTAGGCCTCGGTGCCAGCGTGGACCTCCTCGCGGTGGCCGTCGGCAGTCCACACGATGGTCGCGTGATCGGCACGCGGATATTCGTTGACCTCGATATAACACTTGTCGAAGCTAATGACCGAGCGCTTGGGCTGCTTGGAGTGGAGCGTGAGGCTCACCACGCCCAGCTGCTGTTCGGCATTACGGCAGACGATGCCGCCCGCAACGTCAACACCGGTCTCACAGGTGTTGCCCAGTGAAACGACCTCAGCGGGCTGGCTGGCCATAAAGAGACGCATGACGGACAGGGCATACACGCCAATATCGAGCATGGCACCGCCAGCAAGGTTGCGGTTGTAGAAGCGATTGGTCAGATCGCCGTACTCCTTGTAGCTGCCAAAGTTGAGCTGAGCGAGATTCATGCGGCCGAACTCACCGACATCCATGCGACGACGCAGCTCCTGATACAAAGGCATGTGGAGCACCGTGGTGGCGTCCATAAGGACCACGTTGTGCTTGTCGGCAATGGCGCAGGCCTCATCAAGCTCAGCGGAATTGAGGGTAATGGCCTTCTCGCAGAGCACGTGCTTACCAGCTGCCAGAGCGGCTCGCAGGTAGGTGATGTGAGTGTTGTGCGGCGTGGTGATATAGACTGCATCAATGTTCGGATCGGCGTAGAGGTCCTCGACCGTGTCATAGACCTTCTCGATGCCATACTGCTCAGCAAAAGCTTGAGCCTTGGACAGCGTGCGGTTGGCGACACCCGTAAGCTTGCGGCCGGCAAGAGCGAGAGATTGGGCCATCTGGTTGGCAATAACGCCGCAACCGATCACAGCCCAACGGAGCTCGGGAGCCGTAAAGATGTCCTCGGGGAACGGCTTATCCTGGACCAAAGCGAATGCTGCTTTGGCGGCTGCCGCGGCGTCGAGTGGAGCCTGCTTGGAATCTGCCATCATGTGCCTCCTGTGTCATAGAACGTCTTGCATTTCGGACAGCTCTATATTCGCACAAACACGCGTGTGTGTGCGCGTTTTTGCGTATCTCACCGCTAAACGGTCATTTTTGCCCCGTAAACGGCGCTTCTATACGCATATTCACGCAATCCCACGCACGCAAATACGCACAAATGCGAACCGGTCATTGCTCAGAGACAGGGGCTTATGCTTAGAACTCAAAAGACAGGATGATCCGCTTCGCCTCGTCGCTCATGGCGCGCTGCAGCTCTAAGGACCGTCCCAAACTGCCGACAGAAAAGGAACGTTCCAAACTGCAGACAGAAAAAGAACGTCCCCAGGCGCCGGCATTTCAAGAGCACTCATTTAAGTCTGTCCCCAATGAGTGGGAGTAATCAGAGACCCTTTGCGAGGGAGGCCGGACGTGGCCTTCCTCGTTTTTTTCATGGACTTTAGTCCGTGCCGCGCGGCACGCGCGGCATAGAAAGCCACCCGCTCAGCGGGTGGAGGCCAATTTCCGCTACGCGACAAAAACCTTCCCCCTAGCATGAGGATTGTTCAGGTCATCATGCTAGGGGGAAGGTGATTGCTGTGGCCCAGAAAGCCAACAGCCTCGCGCACACGAAATGGCTGTGCAAGTACCGCATCGCACCGAGGTCAAGCTCATCGCCGCCATCGTCGAGAAGCACCCCAAGGTGCGCTTTGCCGTAAGCTGCACCTCGGCCTACGCCGACCTCTACGACCGCATGGAGCAGGCCCTGCGCGAGCGCGTGACCAACGTGGTGGAGGTCGTCCGTTCCGACATCAGCCCCGCGCTTCTTGTCCACACCGGTCCAAACCTCGTGGGTGTGGCGGTCCAGGGACTCTAGCGGAGGCGGGGCGTCCTGCCCCAAAAACAAATGCAAAAGACGAGCGCTTCTTGCCGCCCAATTGGCAAGAAGCGCTCGTCTTTTCTTAACGCGTTGTATGGCGGAGCGCAAGTTACGCGAGCGCCCTTCTTGCCAGCTCGGCCGCGCCGAGGATTCCTTGGTCGCCACCGCAGCCCGGGGCGCAGATGTAGCTCTCTATGTCCTTAAGCTCGGCGGTCTGGATGTAGCCACCCAGATATTCAAGGGTCTTCTTGCGGACGATGCCGTAGAGCTGCTGGTACCCGTGCCTTTTGATGCGCTCTACCCGCATTACCTCTGCGCAAAGTTGGATGCTGCCCTGGGAGAGACGGAACGTTACGCCGGGGAGCAGGCCCGGTATAACAGCATTCTGGCCGAGCTGAGCGCCTGCCTGCGGCGGCGGGCAAAGCCGAAGCGCGGTGCGCAGTGGCGGTGGTGAAAGGGAGGAAAGTGGATGCTTCTGACAAATCGGACCAGTGTGAAGAACACCCGGGATCTGCTGCGGGCCTTTGGCGGCCTGAACGAGACCTACGGCTGCACCGAGGCTGAGTACAGCGGGGGAATGAATTTTTCGGCCCGGGATTT
>CAJJYO010000152.1 GCA_905197385.1 uncultured Collinsella sp. | reverse complement strand
CCGCTGCGTCCGCCACGACGCTTTCCAGCGAGGCCAAGGTCTTCATCCAGGATTCCAAGGATGATGGCAATTCGTATTCCACGAAGTCCGGTCCGCTCAAAGCGGGCGATACGCTCTGGGCCAATATGTACGATGAGGTCGAGGACGACTGGTACGGCACTTCGACTGAGTCCGTTGTCAATCCCGGCACCTGGACTTACACCTGGCTCGCCGGCACGACCAGGGCCAGCAGCAATGTCGCTGACTACACCGAGGTCGTAGGCTACGAGCAGTCCCTCACTGTCACCGATGCGATGGTGGGCAAGTACTTCATCTGCAAGGTAACGGTTGATGGCAAGGATTACTTCGGCCCCTCGGTTTCGTACGGCTCGGGTATCAATGCCAACAACATCCCCGGTCCCGTGCTGGGTGCCGGGCAGATGGAGCTTAACAGCGTCAAGCTGAATAGCGACACGCCGAGTATAGGCGATACCCTGACGGCGACTCCGTACATAAGCTATTATCAGCAAGCCCCCGCCGACGCCAAGGTTACCTACACGTGGTCCGCATCCACCTCGCAGTACTCGGGCTTTACCAAGATCGAGGGGCAGACGGGCGCTACGCTCGTGGTGGGCGACGACCTCGAGGGCAAGTACATTAAGGTCGAGGCCAACGCCGGCGTCAACACGGTGAACAAGACCACTTCCAGCAAGGTCAAACAGGCCGGTGCGGTCGAGATTTCGGCCGTGTCCATCGTTAACACCAAGGACAACACGAGCGTCTTTGCGGTGGGGGATACCGCTAAGGCTCGCGCCAAGGAGAAGGGCGGCGCGTCCGGCGCGTTCGTCGACGCGAGCAAGCTCAACTATCAGTGGCAGTGCTCTAACACCAAGAGTGGCACGTATGCCGACATTGCGGGTGCCACGGGTGAGACCCTCGAGCTAACCGATGCTTTGGGTGGCAAGTACCTCAAGTGCAAGGTGTATTCGAAGATCGGCTCTTCGAGCTTGACCAACTCGACGGGCGCTCTCGTTGCGGCTACCGGTTCAATTAATGTCACGAGCGTGACTATGAACCCGACTTCGGGCAAAGTCGAGGTTGGTTCCACGATTACGGCGACTGCCAAGGCGGGTTCCACCGACGTTACCGCCGATTCGCATGTCACGTGGCAGTGGTATAAGGGCACCTCGAACTACGCGAGCTCGTGCAACACGCCTATCGAGGGTGAGACCGGTAACACTCTGACGGTGACCGCCGCCCTTAAGGGCTGCTACGTCGTGGCCAAGGCCAACGGTGGCTACGGCGAGCAGAAGCCGTACTATGCGGCGGGTCCTGTCTCCGTCGCTGGCCAAGTTGAGCTGTACGACGTGCAGTTTGAGGGCTCTCCTGCCACCAACGGCGTGCACGTGGGCGATACGCTCAAGACCAAGGTGCGCAAAAAGGACGGTTCGCGCTACAGCTATATCGACCGCACCGATAATGTGACCTACCAGTGGCAGTATGCAAATACCAGCTCGAGCTACGACTCCGCTTACACCGATATCCCCGGTGCTACCAAGGCCACCTATACCGTTGACGCCGCCTATGCCGGCAAGTATCTGCGCGTGAAGGTGACGAGCGAAAACACCGTTTCCAGTACGCAGAAGAAGAGCTCGTACGGCGGCACGCAGTCTGTCGCTCCGCTTGGTCCCGTGACGCTTAAGGGCCAGTACAAGCTGGCGGGCATTGAGCTTGCCGATAAGAACGTTACGCTCAGCGTGGGCTCAAAGATCACGCCGAGCGTGCAGGTTCCGGGCAGCTGGTCGGGCTCGACCATGGACGTGCCCGACGATGCCGAGCTCAGCATGGCGTGGTATGCCAAGGGCGAGGGCGATGCCGATTGGGCCGAGCTCACCGACGGCATCGATACGACCGATGGCAGCCTGACTCTTACGGATGCGCTTGTCGGCAAGAGGATCAAGGTCACGGCGAGCGCGCTCGACAACACGGTTGAGTGGGTTTCGCCCGACAGTGTTACCGCGGCGGGGGAGTATAACCTGCTGCGCGTGACCACTACGCCGCAGATTAATAGCGATACGACCCATCTCGTCTCGGGTGATAGCGTTAAGGCGACGGCGCAGGCCAAGCGCGCCGACGGTTCGGCCACCAATGGTATCGACGTCACCGGTCAGGCGACTGTTGCTTGGTATGCGGCCGACGACGCGAAGGCTCCCGCGGCCGACTGGACGCTGCTGTCCGATATGTCGGGCGCCGAGGCGACGGTCTCGGCACCTGCTGCTGGCAAGTATCTGAAGGCTGTCGCCACGAGCGGAAGCTCGACGGTCGAGCTCGTCTCCACCAACAAGGTTATCGCCGCAGGCTCGCTTGAGGCTGCAGTCCAAAAGCTCAACAATGCTAACAAACAGATCGCTGTTGATTACGGCGCCAAGGGCGGCAACGTCAACGATGTTCTGAAGGCGCAGCTTGTCGATCTGGGATTTACCGATATCGACGTCAAGATCTCTGAGGGCGGCGTTGCCTTTAAGGCTGAGGATGACAAGGCCACGGTCGGTATCTCCGACGCCCAGGATAAGACCAACGGCGATGTGACGTTCTTCTACATCGATCCCAACGATTACACCGGCTACAACATCGACGGCCTGCGCAGCGCCGACGTCGTGTTTGAGCTGTCACGCGGCGACGAAACCGAATACTATCAGCCCAGCAAGACAGTGCAGGTTGCTTGGGACGAGGCTCGTGTGCAGCAGATGCTCGACGATGCTGCCGAGCAGGTTGCCATCGGTTACGCCACGGGCGATTCGGCCGAGTCCGTCACGTCGAATCTCACACTTCCGTACCGCGCGGGCTCCAAGAGCAAGTTCGAGGTTGAATGGAAGAGTTCCGACGGCGATGTCATTTGGCCTTCCGGTTATGGCTGGGACGACTACACCGGTAAGGTGACGCGCGTTTCGAGCGATCGCACCGTAACGCTGACCGCGACCGTTTCGTTTGTGAGCGGTGGCCCGTCTGACGTTAAGGGCGCGCACGACTTCACGGTGACCGTCAAGGGCGATCCCGAGAAGGTTGCTGCCGACAAGAAGGCGCTGCAGGAGAAGGTCGACGCGGCGTTTACTTACGACAACATCAAGTACTCCGGCACCGACGCGGTCGCCAACAAGGACGGCTTGACCGCCGACCTGCAGATGCCGCGCACGAGCGCGCTCAATATCGACGGCAAGTACTACAAGGTTGAGTACTCTGCGAGCACCGATGACATCACGTTCAACGGTTACAAGGGCACGGTCTATCAACCGTTGCCTGGTGCCAAGGCCGCAAACACCAAAATCACCCTCACGGTGACCGACAAGTCGAACGCCGAGGTCACGGCCAGTAAGACCCTCGATTTTGCGATTGCCCCGCAGAATAAGGACGAGCTCGATGCCGAGCTATTCCACCTGAGCCTTGCAAAGTCAACATTCTCTCAGGGTATTCTTGACGGCCAGGATGCCTCCAATGTAACGAGAAGCCTGCATGCGCCGCTTAAGGTGTATGGTCAAGGACTCGGCGTTAACTGGTGCTATTCCGACGAAGAGGCTACGGGCCATTACGGTTTCGTGTTCAGCGAGCTCCCCGGTGGCACGGAGAACACCTATCGTTTGCTCAAGTCGAGCAAACCGAGTGTTATCGCGCATGAGAACCTTATCCTCACTCAGCCCGAATACAACACGAAAGTCACGATTAGCGGCCGTCTGAAGAGTGAGCGTTTTGCCCGTTATGCCGAGCGCTATCCCGACAATTCGGACTACGCGGTACTTGCCGGCTTGGATGTTTCTGCGACGGTGACCGTGCTTGGAACGAGCGGTCAGGTCGCTCCTGAGGTTACAGCAACATGCTCGGTTATCGGCATCGATGCCGATGGCAGCCAGCAGACCTGGACCGCCGCCGAGCCGTATACGTTAAAAACGGGGTCTACCGCCGCCGACCTCTCTGAGGCGCTCTTCAAGAAGCACGGCCTCACCGCCGATTACGGCATGGGAACCTGGGGCTGGTACCTCAATTCCATCACCTCGCCCGTCGACGCGGGCCAAACGCTTGGCTATGATTCGCAGACCGGAGCGTACTGGCAGCTCTTTATCAACGGCAAGGCCGCATCGGTTGGCGCAGGTGACTACACGCTCGAGGCGGGCGACTCGGTCGTCTGGTGCTACTCCAAGTACGGCGACCCGGCGCCCACCGACCAGCTTTCGGTAAGCTGCACCGTTATCGGCCAGGACGCTTCGGGTGCTCAGCAGACGTGGGCGCAACCTACGACTGCACTGGTGGAAGAGGGCGCAACTGCCGCCGATCTTTCCGAGCAGGTCTTTAAGCAGGCCGGTATTGGCGCCAACACGGGTATGGGCTCGTACGGTTGGTTCCTCAATTCGCTGACGTCACCGTTCAATAAGAACGTGACGCTTTCGACCGAGCAGGTTAACGAAAGCACTTGGAAATTCTGGCAGTTCTTTGTCAACGGCAAGCTCGCAAATGTGGGCGCCGGTAACTACACGCTCGAGGCCGGTGACAAAGTTTCCTGGGTCTACGGCTCTGACGGTACTATGCCTGGGCAGACAAAGGCTTCCCTGCAGATTATCGGTGTTGACAGCGGCGGTAATG
>CAJJYO010000151.1 GCA_905197385.1 uncultured Collinsella sp. | reverse complement strand
AAAGGCGCCGCCGCCATAATGGCAACGGCGCCAGAACCACCACAAAGGTGCCTGTCCCCTTTGTGGTGGTTCGAGAATTACAGTCCAAAGAAGCCCAGGATTTGATCGCGGCTTACGGGTCTGTAGTCGTTGGCATCAAGGCCAACGTCATAGCGCAGGATCGGGCGCTCGCGATCGCGGTTGCGTGCGTTGGTGCGGTCACCCCTGCTGTGGATATGCCCATGCAGCATAATGGCGCCACGTGCCTTGCCGTTCCAGCTGAGCATGGGGTAGTGGCTCATAACCAGACGATGGCCCTTGGCATAGCCGGGAGCAATCTCCAGGTAATCGCGCACGTCTTCCCAAATTTGCGGGGCGTCGGAATCTTCCCAGTCGCCGTCATGGTTACCGCGGATGAGCGTCGCATTCTTGCATTCGATACGCTCGCGCAGGCGCACCGCCTCCGCCATGGGCAAGCGATACGTAAAGTCTCCCAGGATATAGAGGCGGTCGTCCGCAGCCACGCACTCATTGATGGCATCGATGACCTTGCGGTTCATCTCCTCGACCGAATCAAACGGTCGATCCATGTCGTGCAAGATATTCGTATCGCCCAGGTGCAGGTCGGCGGTAAACCACATCATCGTCTATGCCCTCATTTCGCAATGCATCCAACTCGTGCTAAGTATACAGACACAGCGATGCGGCGGTTAGCCAAAGAGCCCGCCGAACAGTCCGCGGCGGCGCTTGTCTTGCTTTTTCGAAGCGTCACCCTGGGCGTTCTTGCCCTGCCGCTTCTTACGATCCCGCTCCAACGAGTAGCGTATCCCACTCAAACGGATCGTCTGTCAGATCGAACAGGTCATCGTCATCAAACATGGCAGTCTCCCATACCGATTAGCGAGCATCCACCACATAGAGCCCAACGCGCACCTGATGCCACGGGCTGCGCTCGGGGGCAACCTGTTGCACGCGGGCCTCAAATACGTCCTCGTGGCCGTAATACATCATCAAGGACAGTGGGCCAACCTCGTTTCCCGGAACGTAGCCAAGTTTGGTCTTGCCATAGTAGATCGCAACTGCCTCGGGGTCATGGGGATTATCGCGCTCGGCACACAGCGTCAGTTTATCGCCCGCTTTAAGATCGCCCAAGACCAAGGCGCCATCGGTATACTGAAATCCTGCAATGTGAAATGACAGAAGAACACGCGAAGGCTCGTACATAGCAGCTCCTCTAACGGCCGGATAAACCGGTGTGTAACCTTATTGAGAAGTCTACGGTCCCGTGCGGACACAAATACATCCTGTCTGCGTCCTTCAATCGTTTGCCTCAACGCTTGCGCGACAGAACGCTTGCAGATAAGATAGGAACACGGATGGCACCCGTTGCCGCGGGTCTTGCCAACTCCGATACACGTTTTCATCGTGAGAAGTGGCCGTCTTCGCTTACGCGGGGGCGGCTATTTCATTCGGCCGATAAACAGACCGAGTTCGATAGCCGCAATCAACAACGCCAATAACGAAATAACATCGCTTACGTTCATACCAAATCCCTTCTAAAGGGAGTTGGCCCATCCGTGCTCCATAACAGTAGTCTAACGCAAAATGCAGGTAATAGGAACACTTGTTCGTATTACCTGCGCCCTTTTCTAATGCACAAACATGCGCACGAACTTGTGCTTCCAGCTTGCGTAAGGAGCATAGCGGAATGGCACGTCCAGCCACGTTGCCTTGTTCACGATGCTCTTCTTGTGGCTAAACGTATCGAAGCTCTCGCGTCCATGGTACTGCCCCATACCGCTCGCACCCATGCCACCAAAGCCCATATGGCTCGTAGCCAAGTGCATAATCGTGTCGTTGACGCAGCCGCCGCCAAAGGGCACGTAACGCACAAAGCGCTGCTGAACTGCGCGATCCTGGCTAAAGATATACAGAGCCAGCGGCGTCGGACGATCCGTAATAAACGTCTCGGCCTCGTCTAGGCTCTCAAACGTCAGCACCGGCAAGATGGGGCCGAAAATCTCCTCCTGCATCACGGCGTCATCGGGGGTCACGCCGTCCAAAATCGTCGGCTCAATCTTGAGCGATGACTCGCGCGCCGTGCCTCCAAGCACAACCTTATCGGGATCGATCAGCCCACGCACGCGCGCAAAATGCTTGGCGTTGACGATATGCCCATAATCCTCGTTATCGAGCGGATGCTCGCCAAACATACGGCGGGCCTCTTCCCTGATGAGGTCCAGCAGCTCGTCGTGCACGCGCGCATCGACCAGCAGGTAGTCGGGCGCCACGCAGGTCTGCCCCACGTTGAGCCATTTACCAAAGGCGATACGCCGCGCCGCAACCTTCAAGTTTGCCGTCGCATCCACGATGCAGGGGCTCTTTCCGCCCAGCTCAAGCGTCACGGGCGTAAGGTTTTTACTTGTGCGCTCCATGACGAGTTTGCCGACCGGAACGCTACCGGTAAAGAAGATCTTGTCCCAGCACTCATCGAGCAGCGCTTCGTTCTCGGCGCGCCCGCCCTCGACAACCGTCACCAGGCGCGGATCAAATGCCTCTTCACAGATTTGCTTGAGCACCGCACTCGATGCCGGAGCATAGGCGCTCGGCTTGATGACCACAGTATTGCCCGCGGCAAGGGCGCCGGCGAGCGGCTCGAGTGTTAGCAAAAATGGGTAGTTCCACGGAGCCATGATGAGCGTGACGCCATAGGGCACGGCTTGCGTTTTGCACACACTCACGGCGTTGGCAAGGTCACACGGACGCAGGCGCGGACGACTCCATCGAGCCACGTGAGCGATCTGATGACGAATCTCGGAAAGCGACGTGCCGATCTCGCACATATATGCCTCGTCATGCGACTTTCCCAAATCGGTCTTGAGTGCATGGGCAATATCGGCCTCGTGCGCCCGTACCGCATCGCGTAAACTCACGAGCGCGCGACGTCGGGCATCGACATCAAACGTGGCGTGCGTCTTAAAGTAGGCGCGCTGATCGCCGACGATGCGCGCAATTTCCTCGGTGTTCATGTGCCCTCCTAGTTCTCGCCCTCAAACATACCACCTGCAACGACTTCATACATATGCTCGAGCTCCAAGCGGTCCATTAAAAGCGGAACGGGGTACAGGGGATTGGCCTCGGCATCGGCATTCGCCGCCATCTGCGGAATGTCGGAGCGGCGAATGCCCGAGACATATTTGGGAATGTCCAAGGTAGCGTTCATTCGATCGACCCAATCGATAAAGGCCTCGGCCGCCAGGTTGTCCTGTGCGTTAGCCGGCGCGATACCAGCCATGCGGGCGAGGTCGGCGAGCTTAGGAGCAGCAGCTTCACCATAGGCGCGAAGCATGTGCGGCAGGATAATGGCATTGGCCAAACCGTGGGGAATCCCATAACGTCCGCCCAGACTGTGCGCGATGGCATGCACATATCCGACATAGGAGCGCGTAAAGGCAACACCCGCTTTATACGCTGCCGAAAGCATATTGCGGCGCGCCCGTATGTTGTCCCCACGCTCATAAGCATCGAGCAAATTGTCGTGGATGAGCAGCACCGCCTGACGCGCCATCTTGCGCGTATAGGGCGTGGTACTGCGCCCGATAAAGGCCTCGACAGCATGCGTTAGAGCATCCATGCCCGTTTGCCCCGTAATGGAGGCGGGCAGGCCGCGCGTAAACTCGGGGTCGTGCACCGCAAAGCGCGGGATAAGCACAAAGTCGTTAATGGGGTACTTGTAGTGCGTCTCGTCATCGGTAATTACCGCTGCAAGCGTTACCTCACTTCCCGTGCCCGCCGTAGTTGGAACGGCGATGAGCAACGGCAGGCGACGATGAATCCGCAGCAGGCCGCGCATCTTGTTGATGGGCTTGCTTGGCTGCGCGATGCGTGCGCCCACGCCCTTGGCACAGTCCATGGCCGATCCTCCGCCAAAGCCGATAATGGCCCGGCAGGCACTCTCTCGGTACAGGGACGCCGCTTCCTCCACGTTTGAGACCGTGGGGTTCGCACGCGTTTCGGCATAGACCGTAACGCCAATCCCCCTGGATGCGAGCGCCGTCTCGAGCGGTGCCGTGAGCCCCAGACGGGCAATGCCGGGATCCGTCACGATAAGGACCTTCCGGATCGAGCGCTTTTGAAGCACCGCGGGCACATCCTCGGCATGCTCTAAAATGCGCGGCTCGGTATAGGGCAGGATCGGCAATGCAATGCGAAAAACCGTCTGATATGTTCGGCACCAGGCACGACGGGCTAGATGCATAAAGGAAACTCCTTCATTTGTTGATAGGTCAACATTTGCTCGACCGATTGTACTCAGCGGCGTCCGTATATGACTTGCAAACCGTTAATCAATCAACATCTTCATATCTCAAAATTGTTTTATTAAAAATCATTCCTAATAGGCTTCACATTTGGTTGCATTTATGGATAATAGAACTCGTCAAGACGCACGTCCGGAGAGGGCCCTTACGGGACCGGGCGAGCGCACAATCGCCATCGATCGAAAGGATCGAATCATGAAGTTTGTTTGCCCCGTTTGCGGTTATGTGGAAGAGTTCGACGGCGATCAGCTGCCCGAGGACTTCAAGTGCCCCCAGTGCGGCGTTCCCGGTTCTCGTTTCCTGAAGCAGGAGGAGGGCCAGCTCGAGTGGGCTGCCGAGCA
>CAJJYO010000150.1 GCA_905197385.1 uncultured Collinsella sp. | reverse complement strand
GGCCCTTTGCAATGCAAGTCTGCTTGCAAGTGCGATTTAGCGCACCTGAGCGACGTAAGCGACGTTGGTCGAGGAGACCTTGTCCTCGAGCTGGACGCTCATGCGGGGATCGCCGGCGGTAGCGACGGTCAGGTCGCCAGTCTCGACGTAGCCGAGCTCCTTAGCGGTCTCGATCGCCTTGACGATCGTGCCGTTGACGGTGCCCTGGGTGATCTCGGCCTGGTGCGGGATAACGCCCCAGTACATAATCATCTGCTGGACGGCCCACTCGTGGCGGGAGAACGCGCAGATCGGCATGTTGGGACGGAAGTGCGAGATCAGGCGAGCGGTACGACCGGTGGTCGTCGGCACGGTGATGCACTTGGCGCCAACGGTGGTAGCCATGTTCACAGCGGACATACCCACAACGTTGTTGACGACGCGGGTGCCGTGAGCGTCAGCCGGAACCTCGAGCGGAGCGTGAGCCGGGAGGTACTTCTCAGTCTCGAGAGCAATGCTGGCCTGCATCTTAACGGCCTCGACCGGGTACTTACCGGCAGCGGACTCGCCAGAGAGCATAACGGCGTCGGTGCCGTCGTAGATGGCGTTAGCAACGTCGGCAACCTCGGCGCGCGTCGGGCGCGGGTTCTGCTGCATGGAGTCGAGCATCTGCGTAGCGGTGATAACGGGCTTGTAGGCCGCGTTGCACTTGGCGATGATCTCCTTCTGGATGTGCGGAACGAGCTCGGGCTTGATCTCGATGCCCAGGTCGCCACGGGCGACCATGATGCCGTCGGAAGCCTCGAGAATCTCGTCGAAGTTCTCGACGCCCAGGGCGCACTCGATCTTCGGGAAGATCGTCACGTGCTCGCCGCCGTTCTCGCGGCAAAGCTCGCGGATGCCGCGGACGGACTCGCCGTCACGGATGAAGGAAGCGGCGATGTAGTCGATGTTCTCGGTCAGGCCAAAGAGGATGTCCTGACGATCGCGCTCGGTGATGGCGGGCAGCGAGATGTTGACGTTGGGCATGTTGACGCCCTTGCGCTCGCCGATCAGGCCGTCGTTCTTAACGACGCAGGTCATGTCCTGGCCGTCGACGGACTCGACCTCGAGGGCAACCAGACCGTCATCGATCAGGATAAGGGAGCCCTTCTCGACCTCGGAGGGCAGAGCCAGGTAGTCGAGGGAGATGTGCTCAGAGGTGCCGTGGAAATCTTCGGACGTGGGCTGAGCGGTGACGACGATCTTGTCGCCGGTCTTGACGGCAACCTTCTTGCCGTCGACCAAAAGGCCGGTGCGGACCTCGGGGCCCTTGGTGTCGAGCAGGATGCCGACGGGCATGCCGAGCTCCTTGGAAATACGACGGACGCGCTCGATGCGACCGTGGTGCTCGTCGTAGGATCCGTGCGAGAAGTTAAAACGGGCGACGTTCATGCCCGCCTTGATCATCTCGCGGATGGTCTCGTCGCTATCGCAGGCGGGACCCATGGTGCATACAATCTTGGTGCGCTTGTACATTCAGACCTCCATCTGACATCGTCTTGCGCTGATAGATAAACCATAAGAAATTAAACTGAGATGATTATAACGAAATGCCGACCGAATACCTCAAAAAATCGACCGTATGCCGAATTAGAAGTTCATTTTTTGCGGTAAAAACGGTATATGAAAAATCTTTACCAACCGTTCTGACCGCTGCTATCTGGGCGATATTTCAGTTTGATGATGCACCGAAGAAAAAACGTTTTATCAATGTTGAGCATCACACGGTCTGCATCGTTGCACTCGAGCCGTGTTTCCAATTGGAATGTTTTGGCTAGACGCGCCGCTTTGGGGTACCATAGCCCCACTATCAACTGCCGCTCAGCACGGCAGCCTTGATGAGCCCTTGCCCTTCTCCTGGGAATTATGATCGGGCATCAATCTGCTGAGTGGCCCGAATCCCAGGAGGGGACTCTATATGCAAAAGGAATACCTGTCCGCCGCGGCGGAGGTACTCAGCGACCAAGGTGTCGATGAGAACCTCGGCCTGAGCAACGACGAGGCGTCGTCGCGCCTCGCCAAGACAGGCCCTAACAAGCTCGAGGAAGCCGAGAAGACGCCGTTGTGGAAGCGCTTCTTTGAGCAGATGGCCGACCCCATGGTTATCATGCTGATCGTTGCCGCCGTCATCAGCGCGCTCACGGGCATGGTCAAGGGCGAGGCGGACTTTGCCGATGTCGCCATCATCATGTTCGTCGTTATCGTCAACTCGGTGCTGGGCGTGGTTCAGGAGGCTAAAAGCGAGGAGGCCCTCGAGGCCCTGCAGGAGATGAGCGCGGCGCAGTCCAAGGTGCTGCGCGACGGCAAGCTCGTGCACCTGCCGAGCGCCGAGCTCGTGCCCGGCGATGTGATCATGCTCGAGGCGGGCGACTCCGTCCCGGCCGACTGCCGTGTGCTCGAGAGCGCCACGATGAAGATCGAGGAGGCCGCCCTTACCGGCGAGTCCGTGCCCGTCGAGAAGCATGCCAACGTCATTGAGCTCGCCGCCGGCATCGACGACGTGCCGCTCGGCGACCGCAAGAACATGTGCTACATGGGTTCCACCGTGGTATACGGCCGCGGTCGCGCCGTCGTGGTCGGCACCGGTATGAACACCGAGATGGGCAAGATCGCCGGCGCCCTGGCCGAGGCCAAGGAAGAGCTCACGCCGCTGCAGGTGAAGCTCGCCGAGCTCAGCCGCATCCTTACCATCATGGTTATCGTCATCTGCGTCGTCATCTTTGGCGTCGACATCATCCGTCACGGCGTGGGCAACGTCCTCACCGACCCGACAGCCTTGCTCGATACCTTTATGGTCGCCGTCTCGCTCGCCGTCGCTGCCATCCCCGAGGGCCTGGTCGCCGTCGTGACCATCGTGCTGTCGCTTGGCGTGACCAAGATGGCCAAGCGCCAGGCAATCATCCGCAAGCTTTCCGCCGTCGAGACCCTTGGCTGCACACAGACCATCTGCTCCGACAAGACCGGTACCCTCACCCAGAACAAGATGACCGTCGTCAAGCACGAGCTCGCTGCGCCTAAGGAGAAGTTCCTGGCCGGCATGGCTCTGTGCTCCGACGCCCAGTGGGACGAGGAACTGGGCGAGGCTGTGGGTGAGCCGACCGAGTGTGCGCTCGTCAACGATGCCGGCAAGGCGGGGCTCACTGGCCTGACTGCCGAGCATCCGCGCGTGGGCGAGGCCCCGTTTGACTCGGGCCGCAAGATGATGTCCGTGGTCGTCGAGACCCTGGACGGCGAGTACGAGCAGTACACCAAGGGCGCGCCCGACGTGGTGATCGGCCTGTGTACCCATATCTACGAGGGCGACAAGGTTGTCCCCCTGACCGAGGAGCGTCGCGCCGAGCTCGTGGCCGCCAACAAGGCCATGGCCGACGAGGCCCTGCGCGTGCTGGCGCTGGCGAGCCGCACCTACACCGAGGTCCCGGCCGACTGCAGCCCCGCCGCGCTCGAGCATGACCTGGTCTTCTGCGGCCTGTCCGGCATGATTGACCCGGTCCGCCCCGAGGTCGCCGACGCCATCCGCGAGGCGCACGACGCCGGTATCCGCACCGTCATGATTACGGGCGACCACATCGACACCGCCGTGGCCATCGCCAAGCAGCTGGGCATCGTCACCGATCGCAGCCATGCCATCACCGGTGCCGACCTCGATCGCATGAGCGACGAGGAGCTCGACGCGCACATCGAGGACTACGGCGTGTACGCCCGCGTCCAGCCCGAGCACAAGACCCGCATCGTCGAGGCATGGAAGTCACGCGACCAGATCGTGGCCATGACGGGCGACGGCGTCAACGACGCCCCGTCCATCAAACGCGCCGACATCGGCGTGGGCATGGGCATCACCGGTACCGACGTCACCAAGAACGTCGCCGACATGGTACTTGCCGACGACAACTTCGCCACCATCATCGGTGCCTGCGAAGAGGGGCGCCGCATCTACGACAACATCCGCAAGGTCATCCAGTTCCTGCTTTCGGCCAACCTTGCCGAGGTGTTCTCGGTGTTTATCGCCACGCTCATCGGCTTTACCATCTTTCAGCCGGTGCAGCTGCTGTGGGTGAACCTGGTCACCGACTGCTTCCCCGCGCTCGCGCTGGGCATGGAGGATGCCGAGGGCGACATCATGAAGCGCAAGCCGCGCAACGCCAAGGACGGCGTCTTTGCCGGACATATGGGTCTGGACTGCGTGGTCCAGGGCCTGATCATCACCGTGCTGGTGCTGGCGAGCTTCTTTGTGGGCGTGTACTTTGACATGGGCTACATCCACATCGCCGATATGATCGCCGGCAATGCCGACGAGGAAGGCGTGATGATGGCGTTCATCACGCTCAACATGGTCGAGATTTTCCACTGCTTCAATATGCGCAGCCGTCGTGCGTCGCTGTTCACCATGAAGAAGCAGAACAAGTGGCTGTGGGCTTCCGCCGCGCTGGCACTGGTGCTGACGGTGATCGTGACCGTGCAGCCGACGCTTGCCGAGATGTTCTTCGGCCCTGTGACGCTTGAGCTCAAGGGCGTTCTTGCCGCGCTGGGTCTGGCCTTCCTGATCATCCCGCTTATGGAGATCTACAAGGCGATCATGCGCGCGGTCGAGAAGGAGTAACGTACCTGTCCGGGCCCGACC
>CAJJYO010000149.1 GCA_905197385.1 uncultured Collinsella sp. | reverse complement strand
GGCCCAGTTGCCTTCCTTCTTGAAGGGCTTCATACCCCCGCTCTGGCCGTCGGCACCGCCGGTGATGTAGCGGACGAACAGACGGGCGCCGGCGGGGCTGTTGGTGCCCTTGGCGATGAACAGGGACTCCAGATTCAGCAGGGCGGTGTAAGGCTCCAGATTCAGGCACCAGGCGATGTTGTAGCCGGATTCGTCACGGTTGCCGATCTTGCCGGCGGAGGCCAGGCACAGGGCGGGATCGTCGGCGGTGGAGTTATGGACGGCCAGCACCAGCTCATCACCGTCACCGATGAAGGTCATCTCGGCCTGAGAGAAGCGCCACAGGTACTCCACGCCGGCGTTCTTCTCGGGAACTTCAAAGTTGAAATCGGAGGCATCGTAGGTGTATTCCAGATCCTTGCCGTAGGTGTCCTTATAGGACTGCGCCATCTCGTCGGCGTTGTTGATGAAGCTGGCAAACAGGGACAGGTACGCGGACTCCTGACCGATCTCCTTGGTGAACAGGTGGTACTTCTGGGTGCCGTCGTCCTTCTTCTCAATGATCTCCCACCAGCTGTGGATGGGCTGCCCATCGGGGAAGGCGGCGGTGTTGTAGAACCACATGGACTGGGAGGCGTACAGAGGATAGCCATATTTCAGGTTTTCCTCGTCGATGTGAGAGCAGATGTCCTTGGGGAAGTAAGGCTCCAGAATGTCCTGATTGTACCACTCGTGGAACACGTTGCCGTTGACATCCTTGGTCTGGAGCACGTCGGCGGTGATGTTGCCGGTGTCGTGCTCGATTTTGGCCTTGGAGAGCACCTCGTCGTTGTCCAGATCGAATACCACCAGATCAAGGCCGGGGTAGGCTTCCTCAAAACTCTCCTCCACCTTCAGCATCTTGGAGGAGGTGGCGTAGATGTTGATGGTGGTGTCCTCCGTCAGGGCTTCTTCATAAAGCTCGTCGTCGGTCTTTTCACTCCAGTCGTCATAGTAGGGGCCGTAATAATTTTCACCGGTGTTAAGGTCATAGCCAAGGTGCAGGTCGCTGGCGGCAGCTTCGCTGCCGGATTGGGAATCGTCGGAGGGCTGGTCGGTGCTCTTGCCGCCGCAGGCGGCCAGACTCAGCACCATGGAAAGCGCGAGAAGCAGTGCAGAAAACTTCTTCATATTCATCGGGACTCCTTTCATATTTTGACCGCGCCGCAGACACGGCCGAGTGGGGGACCTATCAAAACACGGCTTATACCGCACGTTTGATCAACCGGGTGGTTTCCTTGTTGTAGATGTTGATCTTATCCTGATCGATAATGGCCCAGACCTTCTGATCCAGATCGTAGCGGATCTGGCCGATGTCCTTGGCCAGGAACTCGTCGGTGCCGGCCTTCAGAGTGGTGATGGTTTCAGAGCCGGCGGGCTGGTTGGCGTAAATGGTAACGGGAATGGCGCCCTCCACCGGCTGGGTGGAGATGGCAATCTGCTCGGGACGGATGGCCAGCACGCAGTCGAACTCGCCGCTCTTGGGGAATTCCTCACTGGTAAGGTGCTCGGCGGGGAAGGTGTGGCCGCCCAGATCGCTCTTAACCACCAGCTGGCCGTTGATAACCTCGGCCTTGCCGTCCAGCAGGTTGATCCGGGGATTGCCGATGAAGTCCGCCGCTTCCAGATCAATGGGGTTGTTGTACAGTTCCGTGGGGGTGGCCACCTGATTCAGCTCGCCGGCCTTGAACAGGGCGATCTTGGTGGACATGGTCAATGCCTCGGTCTGGTCGTGGGTCACATAGATGATGGTGGTGCCCAGTTCCTTATGGAGGCGCTGCAGCTCCGCCCGCATATCAATGCGTAGCTTGGCGTCCAGGTTGGACAGCGGCTCGTCAAGCAGCAGCAGCTCGGGGCCGATCAGCAGCAGCTTTGCCAGTGCAAGCAGCTGGCGCTGCCCGCCCGAAAGATCGTACGGATGGCGTCCATCCAGACCCGACAACCCCAAGCTCGCCGCACGCTCCTGCGCCAAGTTCTCGTCATATCCGCAGGTCGAAGCCCATTCCATCAGCTCGTCGCGAACCGTCTCGGCAACCAGCAATGCTTTGGGATTCTGGGCCAGCAGCCCCGCCGAGGCCGCCCCGCGCTCCATATGCCCACGCTGCAACTTGACCGTCTTGGCCAGCACCGAAAGCATCGTCGACTTACCGCATCCGTTGCCGCCCACGATCGCATGCACCGCACCAGCCGAAAACGACGCATCGAGCCCACGCAACACCCAGCCGGACGCTCGATCGTAGCGAAACCAACCTTCCGACAGGGTGGTAGCCGACCCAGCGTGCATTTTTTGGAGTATTCTGCTTCCATCCGTGCGCGGGAAGGCTTCCGAGCCATTCTCGAGCGACGTTTGCGCCACAAATTTGGACGATTTGTCCAATTCTGAACTTTTTTTCGCGCTCGATACGTCCCCGGGCGGCTCCAGAGAGCCCAAATTGTCCTCACGCCTGCTGAATACTCCGTTTTTTGCACATCGGATGGCACCCCACCCCAACATGTCATCGAAAAACAGCGATTCTCGGCGTCCCAAAGAAGCCATATCCGCCACCTCACGCACGCGGCCGCCCTCAATCCGGTACGCACACGTCGCGTATTCGAGCATTGGGCGCGGCTGATGCGTCGCCACAACAACCGTGCAGCCCAGCTCGCGATTCACACGAAACAGCGCGTGCAGGAAATTCTTCTCCGCAACGGGATCCAGTTGGGACGTGGGCTCGTCGAGCAGCAGCACGCGCGGGCGCAGCGCCAGAACGGCCGCCAACGACAGCAACTGTTTGCGACCGCCCGAAAGCGTATCGGTATCGCGATGAAGCCAGTCCTCCAGACCAAAGAAATAGCTGGTCTCGGCAACACGGCGGCGCATCTCGTCGCGCGCTAGCCCCAAGTTTTCCAGGCCAAACGCCATCTCGTGCCACACGGTCTCACACACGATCTGGTTCTCGGGATCCTGGAACACATAACCCACGTGCTCCGCCGATGTCCGCACATCCATGTCGGCGACGGGCTCGCCCAGCACGCGCAGCTCGCCAGCGCATTCGCCCGTCGGCGCGATCTCGGGCTTGAGCAGCGACAGCAGCGTCGACTTGCCCGAACCTGTACCGCCAACAAGCAGTGCAAACGCACCTTGGGGAACAGACCAGTCAAGCCCCTCGAGCACCGCAGCATCAGCCCCGGGGTAGGCAAAGCTCAGGCTCCGCACCTCAATCGCTGGCATATCCGGGCCGCACGCCGCACCCGACACCGGGCCCCTATCCAACCGAGCCATCAGCCAAACCTCTTCTCATCAATCGCGTGCAACGCGCAAGGCAGCACCATCCAGGCAGCGTACACGACATAGCCCGGCCACGGCGCCGGCACCAAGAGCTGCGGATAAAACGAATACTGCGTCGTCGCGGTCCACGCCACTGCCACCGTGACCACGCCAAACAGCACAAGCCCAACCAGCGCGGCAACATCGCCGCGCCCCAGCCGATACCGCGCATACGTCGTACGACGCGTCGCGGCACCCCCCCCGCGCGAGCGCATCGCGTCCGCGCGCTCCAGCGAATCTTCCATGCCCCAGCCCATCAGCACGCTCGACGCCCGCAGGCGCGAGCGCACGGGGTCGGTCGGCGCGCGCCCCGGCACGTCAATCGCATCTTGCACCGCCAGCACCGTGCGGCCGCGGCGCAAAAACTGCGGGATAAGCCGCATGCACATCGAAATCATGAGTGCGATCACCGGCGCGGCGTTGCCCAGCAACGCGAGTACCTTGTCGTATTCGAGCATCGACGCCGCGGCCTCAAACCACAGCACGCTCGCCACAAACAGCCCACCCATGCACAGGCCGTATACCATGCTTTCCAGATACACCGCGCGCACGCCGATGCGAAACAGCTCCGTCGAACCCGAAGCGCTAAACAGCGGATTGACCAGCGCGATAATCAAAATCACCGGCAGCTGCCAGCGAAGTGCGCCCAGCGTGCGGGCAGCCCCACGCGTCGCAAATCCATACGCCAACCCGCCCGCAAGTGACAGCGCAATCAGCACCGGCTGCATCGAGAACATGGTGAGCCCCAGCGTCAGCACTATATAGAGCGCCGGCACAGCTGGATGCGACATCGAGAATGCCGCGACGGGCTCGCCGCCAAACTCCTCTCGTATGTTGTCCACGGGCACCCCCGTCCCCTCGCTCAAACGACAGCTCCGCAGCACCGCCGCCATGCACGGCCAGCGCAAACGCCACGCCGGCGGCGCAAGCCTCAACCGCCGCAATCCAATCGTTACGCGCTCAACATATGCCTGCGGTATCATATTGCGCCGTGTATCGTTTCCAAGCACACGTCTCTATAACGTAACAGGAGATCACATGGACGCAACCGCAATTATCCTCGCCGCCGGCGAGGGCACCCGCATGAAGTCGAACCACTGCAAGGTTTCGCACAAGATCCTGGGCAAGCCCATGGTTCAGTGGATCGTCGACGCCACCATCAAGGCCGGCTGCAGCCGCGTCGTGGTCGTCATCGGCAGCCACGCCGACGAGATGCGCGCCCTCATCGACGGCGCCTACGCCAACAGCGCCACCAAGGTCGAGTGCGTCGAGCAGACCGAGCGCCTGGGCACCGGCCACGCCGTGAAGGTCGCGCTCGAGGCCT
>CAJJYO010000148.1 GCA_905197385.1 uncultured Collinsella sp. | reverse complement strand
TTCACGGCCTCGGCAGCAGCGCCGGCGGCAACGCTCTTGGCGTCAGCCTTGCCCTGGAAGGCATCGTTAAGCTTGGCGGCCTTCTCGGCGTTCTTGGCGGCGAGCTCCTCCTGGGAGATCTCGGCCTCCTCGGCGCACTTCTGGGCGTCATAGGCACGGAAGAACGGATAGTACAGAACGAAGTCGACGACCAGGATAAGGGCGAGCATCACAAAGGCGAGCGGCTGGAAGCCCAGGCCCATGATGGTGCCGATGGGGCCGGGGACGGTCCAGGGCAGGGTGTACATAAAGCCGTTCATGCCCAAGAAGTCGATAAAGATCTTGAGGATCCAGATGTTGGCGATCGGGGCAAAGACAAACGGGACAAAGAAGACGGGATTGAGCACGATGGGTGCGGCGAACAGCAGCGGCTCGTTGACGGCAAAGCACACGGGGACGATGGCGGCCTTACCGACGGCGCGCATCTCCTGGGACTTGGCCAGGAAGCAGAACATAAAGACCAGGACGAGCGTGGCGCCGGTGCCACCCATGCAGACGACGAAGTACTGGGCACCCTGGGTCAGGACAGCGGAAGCGTGCTGGCCAGCTTGGAACGCAGCCAGGTTTTCGGTCATGTTGGCAACGAGAGCGGCGGCGATGGCGGGCTCGACGATCGAGGGGCCGTGGACGCCGACGAACCAGAAGAGGCTCATGGCGCCGTAGATCACAGCGAGGCCGATATAGCCGTCGGCAGCGGTGAACAGGGGCTGGAACACCTGGATGACGCCCTGGGCAAAGCAGAAGCCAAAAGCAGCGCGGAAGACGATGTCAAAAACCCAAAAGACGGTGATGCAGACGGAGAAGGGGATGATGTCCTTGAAGGTCTGCGAGATGTTGGGCGGAACCTGCTCGGGCATCTTGACGGTGATGTTGCGCTTAATGAAGAACTTGTAGATGATGCCGGTCACAAACGCAGCGATGAAAGCGGTCAGCAGGCCCTTGGAACCAAGGTAGGTGGTGTTGAAACCGCTGGCGGCGTCCGTGGCGATCGTGTCGCTCGAAAGGAGCAAGAAGCCGATGATGGCCGCGCACATGCATGAGATAAAGTTAATCTGGTTATTCTTGGGCAGGTCGCGGTTCTGAGCGTCGGCGAAGTGCTTGGCTGTGGTGGCGGCGCAGGCGATGGCCAGGATGCCCATGGAGTAGTTGTAGCACTTCCACAGAGCGTTGTTGATGTCATCGGGCCAGTAGAAACCCCAGATGTTGGGGACCGAGGCTACCAGGCAGAAGATGGACGAGAAGATGATGATGGGGATGACGGAGATAAAGCCGTCGCGGATCGCCTTGAGGTACTTGTTGCGGGCGATCGCGTTGAAAAAGGGCTGGCCCTTTTCGATGATGGCGATGAGTTGCTCCATGCAATGCTCCTAAGAGTCGGTGGGTTAGCAACGATGGTAGCTTTTGACGTTCGGTTGCCAAAATGTTGACGTTGCCATTTTGTGACACAAAAAAAGATGCGAACCGGTGGTTCCTGTGCCTGCGAACCGTCGATTCCTTACGCGTAAACGTTTGAGCCGCCCGGTGGCTCTGTGTTTGCACAATGGCAACGTTAACATTTGGGCGATAAAAGCCGTTCGGGGAAGCAAAAATGTCGGTGAACGGTAGGTTTTGGGTGGTGAGCGTATGGTGGGGGAGGCGTTAGATATACTTGAAGACGTTTCATTTGACTGCGTAGGGTGCCACCAATGGCATCGTTGACATAGAAAGATCGACCTATGGCCGCTGTTAAAAAATCGGTATCCGTCAAAGACGTGGCGCGCCTCGCGGGCGTCTCGGAGCAGACGGTCTCGCGCACCGTGCACGATTCGCCCAGTGTGCGCCCCGAGACCAAGGAACGCGTGCGTGCCGCCATGCGCGAGCTGGGGTATCGCCCCAATTTTGCCGGTCGATCGCTGCGCCGCGGCAAGTTTAAGACCGTCGGCGTCGCCATGTTCAACATTACCGGTACCGGTAACCTCGACCGTATGGAGGGCTTTGCCGCCGCCGCCGATAAGCACGGCTATGCCATCACCCTCACTAAAGTAGACGGGCATCCGTATACCCTCGAGAGCGCATCGTCACGCATGAGCGCACTGCCAGTGGACGGTATGGTTGTGATCATGAATCGCATGCCGGCGGATTTTGGCACTTTCGAGCCGCTGCCCGGCATGCAGACGGTGCTCGTTACGATGTTGGAGCACCCGCTCTGTTCAACGGTCGATAACGACCAGTTCGATTGCTCGCGCCAGGTGGTCGAGTACTTGCTGGGGCGGTGGCACAAAACCGTGCACTTTATCTCGTGTCCCGAGCGCTCGCTTTCGGGCATGCGGCGCGAGGAAGGCTGGCGCGAGACATTGCGCGCGCATGGAATTGAGCCGCCGCGACTCGTCCGTGGGGATTGGACGGCACAGAGCGGATATGCTGCCGGTCAGGCTCTGGCGGAAGATCCGACCTGTACGGCCATTTATGCTTCCAACGATGCCATGGCATACGGCTGCATTCGCGGGCTCGAGTCGTGCGGAAGGCGTGTGCCCGAGGACGTGAGCGTGGTGGGTGTTGATGACAGCCTGGGCGATATCGTGCCCGACCGTCGCCTGACCACGGTGCGCTTTGACAACAAGCGCGTCGGCATGTGGGCGGTCGACAAGATTGCCGGCGCCGATGGGGGTGCGTCTGGCGTGGAGCACATGCTGATCCCCGGTGTGCTTGTAGAGGGCGATACGGTGCGCGATTTGCGTTAGGGTGCGGCCCTGTTTGGGTTGCCGCTAATTGTGTTCGATATTGTTCAGATTGGTTTAAAAACCGTTCACGGGCGAAAAGTGACCGTTCATAGTTCGAAATTACGTTTTGAGCTGTTCTTTTTTGTTTGAATGTTATTGTTTCTGTCATACACAACGCAGCGCGTATGCCCAGACGCGATGCTCTCCATTGGTTCATATGTGAAAGGAACGCAATATGGCAACCAAAGAAGAAATCTCGATGGTTGGATTCGAGATCGTCGCATACGCAGGTGACGCCCAGACCGATCTGCTTGCAGCGCTCGATGCTGCTCGCGAGGGTGACTTTGAGAAGGCCGAACAGCTGCACAAGGATGCCAGCGATGCGCTCATCGGTGCCCACGACACGCAGACCAAACTGCTTTCGCAGGAGGCCGGCGGTGGCGAGATGGAAATGACCTTCATCATGGCCCATGCTCAGGACACCCTCATGACCACTATGATCCTGGAGAAGCAGACCCGCTTTACCATCGATGCCTACAAGCGCATCGCCGAGCTCGAGGCCAAGCTCGCCTAACGAGCCCTCACAACCAAGTCCCCTTCCAAAAGCTCTGCCGCTACCCGCGGCAGGGCTTTTTCTGTCCTCCTCCAAGTTGCGGTGAAATGGGGACTGAATAGGGGCCGGCGGGCGCAAAACAACCCCTATTCCACCGCAACTCATCCCGAGACAGTCATTGGGGACGTTCTTAAACGACTAGTCGTTGGGGGCAGTCTTGGAGCTTCTGCACGCCCTCCCGTTCGGTTTTTTACTGGGTGGGTATACTTCCATCCGCAATACAGGCCGGAATGAGGAGGTATCCAAATGCCGGACAACGGGTCAATACAAAAAAGAGACGCGCACGAGATGGCTCATGGGCGTCCTGTCCAGATAACCGAGCACACGACGGTAACCGAGCTGCAGCCCAGCCTGTCCGATGTCGTGTGCGCAAACAAAAAGCTGCAGATTGGCTTTATCGTTGCGCTCGTAGTACTGGCGCTGCTGTCGGGCTTTGTAGCTCGTCCGCATTTTGCCGATACCAAAACTTGGGACTCCACTATCGAGGTCATCGATCAAAAGAAGGGCAATGTTTTGGCGCTCACGACCTCGTGCGTGGCACTGTCTGCGGGTATTACCGCGCTGCCGGGTGATACGGGAACGCCGGTTGCCGAGCAGCTCGCGCAGCTTTCAGGCAACCTTGGTATCGTGCTTGCCGTGCTCTACCTAGAGAAATATTTGCTCACGATTTTGTGGTCGGTTGGCTTGGGCATCTTAATCCCGTTTGCGTTGGTACTCTTTGCGGTGTCGCTCGGCATTCACGGGCGCTGGAGCACGAGCACCGTTCTGCGCCGCGCGGCGACGCGCGTGCTGGTGGTCGCCATGATCGGCATGGCGTTGGTGCCTGCAAGCGTATGGGTGTCGCAAAAGGTCGACGAAACGTATCGCGTTAGCATCGAGGCGGCCGAGCAAAAGGCGGCCGACGCTGCGAGTGCGGCAGATAGCGATAGCTCCAAAACAAGCAAGAAAAAGACCGAGTCCACAGAGTCCAAGAGCGTGCTTGAGCAGCTTGCCGACGGTGCCTCGGGTCTCGTCACATCGGTGACCAGCGGCGCCAAGCAGATGACCGATGAAATTGTGCAGCAAGTGACCGATCTAATCGAAGGCGTCATCGTGATGATCGTGACCTCGTGCGTGATTCCATTGCTGGTGCTCGCGGCGTTTCTGTGGCTGGGCCACACCCTGCTGGGGATTGATATTTCCGGCCCGGCGAACTATTTGACGGGCCGCTTTCTGAGTGCTCCGTCCAAGCACGCCAAGAAGGGCAGGCAGTCTGAGTAGGCGGCAAAGCGTTCTTTGGAAGATCAACTGTAAGAAGG
>CAJJYO010000147.1 GCA_905197385.1 uncultured Collinsella sp. | reverse complement strand
CCTCCGCGGTGCCGCGGCCGCTTGCTTGGACCTCACCCACGCCATCGTCGGTAACAATGAGCTGGTAAAACGACGGATGCTCCATGCACCGTACGGTGACGGTCTGGGCGCAAGCGTGGCGCATGGTATTGGAGAGCGCTTCGCGCAGGACCGCTGCAAAGCAGTTAGCGACGTTTGCGGGCGCATGTTCGGCCATAACTTCAAGCTCAATCTGCGGGCCGCCGTCCGAGCGTGTGCCTTCGACAATGCGTTCGAGCTGCACGGAAAGGTCGACGGCGTTGTCGTTGAGCGCGTGGACGCTGGTGCGCACAAGCTGGAGCGCCTCGTCAACCGTGCGTTTAACGTCGGCGAAATCGGCGGCGACGCCAGGCTCGTCGGCGTGGACCACGCGTAGGGCTTCGGCCTGCAGTGAGGCGCGCGTGAGCTGGTGCCCGACGTTATCGTGGATCTCGCGCGCGATGCGGGCGCGTTCGGCGAGCGTCGCGAGCTCGACTTCGTAGTCCTGGCGATCGGCAAGATCGCGGTTGCGCGCCTCGAGCGCGAGGGCTCGTTCCTGCAGCTCGTCGCGGGTGCGGCGCATGCGCCGCTGCTCGCGCTCCAACTGGGCGGTGCGTAGCGATAGCAAGGTGGCGGCAACCGAAAGGATGGCGGTCAGCAGGAGCGTTCGTGCGGTAAGCGCATCGGCGCGAAGGTCCGCGACGAGCGCAAAGGCAAAGACGGAGCCAATGCCCAACGCGACCCAGGCGTGCTCGCGGCGCACGCGCCGCGCGATGTCATAGAAGGCGAGGGGCGCAAACGGCACAAACGGCGGTACGAAGACGGCCGCGATGATGTAAGCGCAGCTCACGGCCTCGCTCGCGCGCCGGGTGCGTTTCCCCTGTGTGACCTCGGCCAGCGAGGTGGCAATAATGCCAAGGCAAAACGCCACAACCAGACGAGCGTCCACGGCAAGACCCATGGCGGCCGCAATACAGCACGCCAGCACGATCGATTTGTCGAAAAGCCTGTTCATACGGGTATTGTACGCGATGCCGCGCATGGGGGAGGCGCCACCCGGAGCAACCGTGACATTCCTCCCACGCGGCAAAGCGGGGGCACCGGCGGGCCGCGCGACCAAGCCCTACACTCGTGACAAAGCTCACTGGCGCGCGCCGTCGGCTCCTGCGATGATGCAATCGTACCGGGCCGCAATCAACAGAAGGGCCGCCTCATGACAGACATCGTCCACGTCGAAAACCTCGTCAAGCGCTACGACGATCTTATCGCGCTCGACCACTTTAACCTGAGCATCGCCCCCGGCGAGATCTTTGGCCTGCTGGGCCCCAACGGCTCGGGCAAGACCACGTCCATCAACTGTATTCTGCAGCTGCTTGCCTACGACAAAGGCACCATCGAGCTGTTCGGCGAACCCATGACACCCGCCCGCTACGACCTCAAGCGCCGCATCGGCGTGGTGCCGCAGCAGGTGGCGGTGTTCGACGAGCTTACGGTGCGCGAGAATATCGACTATTTCTGTAGCCTTTACATCAGCGACCGCAAGCGCCGCCGCGCGCTCGTGGACGAGGCGATCGACTTTGTCGGGCTGGGCGACTTTACCAAGTTCCGCCCCGGCAAGCTCTCGGGCGGCCTGGCGCGCCGGCTTAACATTGCCTGCGGTATCGCGCACAAGCCCGAGCTCATCTTCTTTGACGAGCCCACGGTGGCGGTCGATCCTCAGAGCCGTAACGCCATCCTGGAGGGCATCTGCCGCTTGCGCGACGAGGGCGCCACAGTGGTGTATACCAGCCATTACATGGAGGAAGTCGATCAGATCTGCAGCCGCATCATGATCATGGACGGCGGGCGCGTGCTGGCGCAGGGCACCAACGACGAGCTCAAGCGCATGATTCAGATGGGCGAGCGCGTGACCGTCGAGGTCGGCGCCGTCGAGACCGCCACGGTCGAGCGCCTGCGCGCCCTCGAACACGTGCTTTCGGTTGAACTGTCCGGCGGCGAGCTCGTCTGCACCTGCGAAGCGAGCCCGCACAATCTGGTCGACATCCTTGACACGCTGCGCGCCGCCGATGTGGCGCTCGGCCGCGTGTGGAGCGAGCCGCCGACCCTCAACGACGTGTTCCTCGAGATCACCGGCCGCGAGCTGCGCGACTAGGGGGCAGCCATGTTCAACACCATTATCATTACGGTCAAGACGCTGCTGCGCCGGCCGAGTACGTGGGTCTGGGGCGCTCTCTTTCCCATCGCGCTTTCCACGATGTTCATGTTTATGTTTGCGAACCTCAGCTCCGACGGCACGGTCGACCCGGTGCCGGTTGCCATCGTGGCGGACGAGGCCTGGGACGCCTCGACTTTTAAGAACGTGGCGACGTCGCTCGACGAGGAGGGCGACGACCAACTGCTCGAGATCCACGAGTGCGACGACGCGGCTGCTGCGAACCGTGCGCTCAAGGCCGGCGAGGTCGCGGGCATCTATACGGTCGACGATGCGGGCACGCCCAAACTCACGCTGCTATCGAGTTACGACGGCTCGCGTGCCTCATCGGTGCTCACCGACCGCAGCATCCTGGAGACGGTGGCAAGCTCGTATACGCAAAATGCCGAGCTCATGTCCCAGATTGCTCAGGACAATCCGGCGGCGCTCGCCGACCCGGAGGCGGTTGCGCGCGCCCTGTCGCTCGAGGGCGGCACCCGTCGCGTGAGCCTGACGCGCACCGCGCCCGATGGCACGGGCATCTACTACTACGCGCTCTTTGGCCTGGTCGCGATGATGTCTGCCGAGTTTGCCGCCTTGAGCGTCGTCGATCTGCAGCCCAATCTGTCCGGCCTTGGCGCGCGTCGCTGCGTGGGCGGTCTTTCCAAGACGGCGTCGCTGGCCGGCATCTTTGTGGGCTCGTGGCTGGTCTCCTTTGCTTCGATGGTGATCGCGATCGGCTACGTGCGCCTAGTCGTGGGCGTCGACTTTGGCGGGCGCGAGGGGCTGTGCCTCGTGGGCGGCGCCGCTTCCGCGCTTGCCGCCACGGGCCTGGGACTCTTTGTGGGCACGCTTCCCGTTAAGGGCGGCAAGGCGTCCAAGTCGGGCATCCTCACGGGTTTTGCCACCACGTGCGCCCTGTTCGCCGGCCTTTACGGCGAGCCCGCGATGGCGCTTGCCGACGACGTCGCCCGCGCCTGCCCGGCCGAGTGCTGGCTCAACCCCGTCAAGCTTGTCTGCGACATGTTCAACCGCCTGTATTTCTTTGAGGACCTGGGCCCCTTTGTCGTTCGCGCCGGCGCGCTGGTCCTCATGACGCTGGTGTTTGTCGCCGCCGCTACGCTGATCTTTGGAAGGAGCCGCTATGAGCACCTTTAAGACCGCGCTTCGCATGGCGCTCGCGCACCCGTTCTACCTGCTCATCTATACGGTGTTCATCTCGCTCATGGGCGTATTCATCGCGGCCTCGGTGAGCTGGAACTCGTCGCAGCTCACCGAGTACAAGCCCTACGACACCAACGTGATCGTAATCGATCGCGACGACAGCGATCTTTCGCGTGCGCTTACCAAACATCTGGGTTCGCGCTTTGAGCCGGTCACGGGCGTCGGCGACGACACCTACGACCTCGCGGACGCGCTCTCCAAGAGCAACAGCGCCAAGGGCAGCGCCGACTGCGTGTTCTTTATCCCGGAGGGGTTCGAGGACGACCTGGTCGCGGCTGCCCGCGCGGGGGAGGCCCTGCCCAAGCTCGACGCGACCTACGGTTCCGGCACCATGGCGGCGGCGCTTTCGTCTGCCGAGGCCTCGCGCTGGATCTCGCTCGCGGGCGCTGCGGCGGCGCTTGAGCCCGCTGCTTCTAACGGCGACGTTGCCAAAGCCGCCGAGCATGCCGCTGCAAAGCGCGCGGAGGTCCAGATCGAGCAGGTCAAGGTCGACTCGACGGCTGCCGCCACGCTCGAGTCGTATTTCAACTTTGGCGCGTACGCGATTATCTCGTCGGTCATCGTATCGGTGGGGTTGGTGTTCTCGGGCATGAACGAGCCCGAGCGCGTGCGTCGTATGGATGCCGGCCCGGTCTCCGAGCGCCAGCGCTCGCTTGCCGTGTTCGCGGCTGCCGCAGTGCTCACCGTCTGCATCTGGTTTGTGTCGAGCATGATGGGCGTCGTGGGCTTTGCCGGCGCGGTTGCCGAGGTCGGCGTGGGTCGTGTGTGCCTGGCGCTGGCGGCGACGTTTGCCCTGGCGTGCACGCCGCTGGCCGTTGGCTTTGCCCTTTCGAGCCTGGGTGCGCGCGAGGAGCTGCTCAATGGCGTGGGCAACCTGCTCGGCATGCTCATGACGTTTTTGGGCGGCGCTTGGATGCCGCTGTCGCTGATGGGCCCGGCCGTGCAGACCGTGGCGCACTTTGTGCCGACATATTGGGTGAACGATGCGATCGGCAAGGCGCTCGCGTCGGACCTGACCTCTGCCATGTTGGGCGACATCGCCTGCGACCTGGGCGTCACCGTGCTCTTTGCCGTGGCCATCGCCGCCGCAGGCCTGGCCCTCTCACGCACCAAATCCCGCGCCTAGTCACCTAGTCATCGTACTCATTGGGGACAGACTTAAACGACTAGTCATTGGGGACAGTCTTTGCAGAACCGCCGGCTTGCCGGTCGGGTTGCCAAGGACTGTCCCCAACTGCCGGCAGAAAAGGAGCGTCCCCAGCTGCCGGGTGGCG
>CAJJYO010000146.1 GCA_905197385.1 uncultured Collinsella sp. | reverse complement strand
AAACAAGCCTCTCGAACGCATAGCCGATCGGGAGGCTTTTCTTGTGAGCAAGCGGAGGGATTCGAACCCGCAAGGAATCTACCTATATAAGACAGACGCCCCAGGCCCATAACGACCAAGAGCGCCTTGCATCTAGAATTATCAGCCCTGTTCCGAAAAGCGAGCCGCATGCAACAACCAAGTAACCACAGGCCCCGGGAGAGTGGGGACACCGGCTTAGGTTTATCGCGAGTTCCGCACGAACAGGAGGCCACTTAATGTGGCCTCCGTCGTGAGCAGGACTGTAGAGCAGGAAACTTAGCCCGTGCCGGGGCCGCTGAGCCCTGACCGGCGGGATACACAGGTTCAGATGGGGCTTTGATGCATGGGTGGTCTGTGCTCGTGCAAATGGGTATCATGTTTTGGTTATTGCATCGACTCTGTGATGCATGTTTGTACGTTCCCGGCGGTCGGTTTGCCAGAAGCGCCCCGCCGGTTGTTCCAGACCCGTTTCGAAGAAAGGAAACCACACTAACCTATGGCAGCTAAAAAATCATCTCCCTTGAAGATCATTCCGCTCGGCGGCCTTGACGGCATCGGCAAGAACATGACGGTCTTCGAGTGCGGCGACGACATGGTGCTCGTCGACGCTGGCCTCATGTTCCCCGACGACTCCCAGCCCGGTATCGACCTGGTGCTTCCTGACTACACCTACGTTCTTGAAAACGAGGAGAAGCTCCGCGGTATCGTCGTCACCCACGGCCACGAGGACCACACCGGTTCGCTTCCGTACCTGCTGCAGGACCTCAACAACAAGGTGCCCATCTTTTCGAGCAAGCTGACGCTTGGCTTTATCGAGGGCAAGCTTTCTGAGTTCCGCATCCGCGCGCCCAAGTTCCGTGAGGTCAAGGGCGGCAGCCATGTCAACCTTGGCGGTATCTCGCTCGACTTCTTCTCGATGACGCACTCCATCCCCGGCGCTCTGGGCGTGTTCATTCGCACCAATCAGGGCACCGTTATGCACACCGGCGACTTTAAGCTCGACCAGACCCCCATCGACGGCGTCACGCCCGACTATGCCGCTATCAGCCGCTTTGCCAAGCAGGGCATCGACCTGTTGCTGTCCGACTCCACCAATGCCACGGTTCCCGGCTTTACCAAGTCCGAGGCCGAGGTCGGTCCCAACTTGCTGCACGCCATCAAGAACGCCCCGGGTCGCGTGTTCGTCGCTTCGTTCTCGAGCCACATCCATCGTTTGCAGCAGATCTGCGATGCCGCCCGCAAGTGCGGCCGTAAGGTCGTTGTGACCGGTCGCTCCATGCTCACCAACACCCGCGTCGCGCGCGAGCTGGGCTACCTCAACATCGACGATGCCGATATCATCGATGCCTTCGATATCGATAACCTGCCCGACGACAAGATCGTCGTCATGTGCACCGGTTCGCAGGGCGAGCCGCTGTCGGCCCTGTCCCGCATGGCCAATGGCGAGCACAAGACGCTCTCTATCCACGAGGGCGATACCGTCATCCTCTCGGCAACTCCTGTTCCCGGCAACGAGAAAGCCGTCCAGCAGGTCGTCAACAGCCTGGCCAAGCTCGGCTGCGACGTGTGGGATAAGAACCGCGCTCTTGTCCACGTCTCGGGCCACGGCAGCCAGGAGGAGCTTAAGCTCCTGATGGCCATGGCCAAGCCCACGTACTTTATGCCGGTTCACGGTGAGGCCGTGCATCTGCGCGCCCATGCCCAGCTGGCCCGCAAGATGGGCATCAAGGACGATCATATCTTTATCCTCGACAACGGCGACACGCTCGAGATGCGCGGCGGTATCGTTAAGCGCGGTACGCCCGTCGAGTCCGGCGTCGTTTACGTCGACGGCCTGCGCATCGGCGATACCGACCCCATCGTCTTGCGTGATCGTCAGAAGCTCGCCAACGACGGTATGGTTACCGCTGTTGCCATCGTCTCGCTCAAGCACAAGAAGATCGAGGCCATCGAGTTCTCGGGCCGCGGCGTCTCGTTTGCCATCGACGACCAGTTCTCCGAGGATGCCTCCGCGTCCATTATGAAGACGATCGAGAAGGGCAAGTTCAGCTTTACGAGCAGCGGTTCCGATGCCATTCGCAAGGCCGTGCGCGACTCGCTCTCCAACTTTATCTGGAGCCGTACGCGCACTCGTCCGATGATCATCCCGGTCGTCATGGAGGTTTAGTTTGGCGCGCGGATCTGCACAAAACGCCAAAGGCAATAAGGCCAACAACCAACCGGCATCTGCTAAGGGTGCCGGTTCCCATCTGCGTGCCAATAAGGGCCACGAGGCGGACTTCGATGATTTTGAGCCCTTGGTCGAGCCCTCGGCCAACCGCGATATCGCCGGCGTGGTCATTGCCGTCTTGGCGATTGCGTCCTTTATTGCCGTGATTTCGCCGGCGACTGCGCCCGTTACGGCTGCGGTTGCCGGTTTCTACCACTTGGGCTTTGGTCTGGGCGCCTACGTGCTGCCGATCGTCATTTTGCTGTTTGCCGCCACGCTCTTTTTAGGCGAGGACTCGCCGCTCAACGCGCGCTCTGTTGCGGGCGGCGCCGTGGTCTTTATCGCCGTCGTCTCCATTCTTTCGTTGATGGTGCCAGGTACGAGCGACTCGTGCGACCTTATGTTCACGCCGCAAAATCTGTCCGCCTCGGGTGGCTACATTGGTGCGTTTATTGCGAGTGCGCTGCAGAATGCCCTGGGTAAGCCTATCGCGATGGTGGTCCTGTTGGGCCTTGTCGTCGTGGGCCTGGTCATCATCGGCTTTTCGGTGGGCGGCGTTTTGCGCTCTGCTCGCGACCGTGCGGCTGATTTTGCCGAGCGCCGTCGTGCCGATGTTAACGCGAGTCCGTGGGGTGACGATGAGGCCCTGTCGGTGCCCGGCGTTGCCCGTCCTCACCTGAGCATTCTTCGTCAAAAGGGCTCCGATGCTGCCGTGACCACGGTCATGGGCAACGATGTGGACCCGGTTTTGGACGATGACGACGAGGACGAGGACCCGTTTGTCGACGTGTCCGATGCCGTGGAAGCTGAGCGCGCTAAGACGACGCTGTTGCCGCGCCGCCATGCCAAGAAGGGCAAGGCTGCGCCCAAACTCAATACGAGTGGGCCCGACCCGTCTTGGTCCGAGAGCGAGATTGAGCTCACCGAGGGCGATGACGAGGACGACGAGGCTCCGATTGAGAGCGCAAAGACAACTTTGCTGCCGCGTCGCCATGCAAAGCGCGACCAGGTAACCGGTCAGCTTTCGATGGAAGACGACCCCGATAAGATCAACGAGTCCGAGCCGCCGTTTGCCGTGAATCCTGTCTCGGCAGCACCTCAGATCCCCGACTTCTTGAAGCATCCCAAGGTTGCCGATGCGCCTGCCTTGAGTGCTGTCGAATCGGCTGCGGCTAGCGATGGGGGAGCGGACGGCGGCGCCGCAGATAACGAGGGCGAAGAAGAGGACGGCCTCAAACTTCCGCCACTTGAGATTCTGCATGCCAACCCGCAGTCGGCTTCCTCCGCGTCTTCTGACAAGGAGCTGGAACAGACTGCCGAGTCGCTTCAGTCCACCTTGCTGGAGTTTGGTCGTAGTGCCCGCGTGGTCGGCTGGATCGCCGGCCCCACGGTGACGACCTTTAAGCTGCAACCTGGCGAGGGCGAGCGCGTGAGCAAGATTTCGAGCCTCGAGGACGATATCGCGCTATCGCTTGCTGCCCAGTCCGTGCGTATCTTTGCCCCGATCCCCGGCACCTCGCTTGTGGGTATCGAGATCCCCAATCGCAAGCGCCAGAACGTCAACCTGGGCGACGTGCTTCCCTATGTGAAGGGCGGTCCGCTCGAGCTCGCCATCGGTCGAGATGCCGAGGGTACGCCGGTCGTCGCCGACCTTGCCAAGATGCCCCACCTGCTGATCGCCGGTACCACGGGTTCCGGTAAGTCGGTCATGATCAACTCCATCATCACGACCTTGCTCATGCGCGCCCTTCCCGAGGACGTTCGCCTGATCATGGTCGACCCCAAGCGCGTCGAGCTTGCGGGCTATAACGGTCTGCCGCATCTTTACGTGCCTGTAGTGACCGAGCCCAAGCAGGCCGCGAGCGCTCTGCAATGGGCCGTGTCCGAGATGGAGCGTCGCCTGAAGGTCTTCGAGCGTCTCAACGTGCGTAAGATCTCGACCTACAACGAAAAGCAGGCCGCCGGCGAGTTTGAGCATTACGATAACCCGCCGCAAAAGATGCCCTACCTGGTCATCATCATCGACGAGCTCTCGGACCTGATGATGGTCGCCGGTAAGGATGTCGAGGCCTCGATCGTGCGTATTGCTCAGCTGGGCCGTGCCGCCGGTATCCACCTTATCGTGGCCACGCAGCGCCCGAGCTCTAACGTGGTGACGGGCCTTATCAAGGCTAACATCACCAACCGCATCGCCTTTAACGTCGCCACGGGTATCGACTCGCGCGTCATCATTGATCAGATGGGCGCCGAAAAGCTCACTGGTTTGGGCGACATGCTGTTCTCAAAGGTCGACTGGGGCAAGCCTCGCCGTATCCAGGGCTGCTTTGTCTCGGATGACGAAATCAACGAGATTGTCGAGTTCGTCAAGTCGCAGAGCGAGCCCGACTACCACGAGGAGATCCTGTCTGCCGTGGCGCCCGCTTCCATGTCCATGGCGGGTGGCGGCGGCATTGTCCGCACCGGAG
>CAJJYO010000145.1 GCA_905197385.1 uncultured Collinsella sp. | reverse complement strand
TCTCGGGCGAGCCCGTGCCATTGGTACTTCAGTTCCATGGGTATCCGGGTGCAAGTCGCAGCTGGTTTGAGCAGGCGTCGTTTGCGGGCATGGGCATGGCACTCATCGCCCTCGACTGCCCCGGCCAAGGAGGTCCCTCCGAGGACATTGGTGGATTTGAGGGCACAACGGTTGCCGGTCATATCGTCGCCGGTATCGACGGCGACCCGGCCAACCTCTACTATGTCCGCTTGCACCAAGATATTCGCATCCTGTGCCGCATCGTTCGCGAGCTCGAGGGCATCGATCTTGCGCGTGTGTTTGTGAACGGCGCGTCGCAGGGCGGCGGTTTGGGCATTGCGACCTGTGCGCTTAACAGCGAGCTTATCAATCGCGCCGCCATCCTCTATCCCTTCTTATCGGACTTCCGCCTGGTTTGGGATCTGGACGCCGACGACATTGCCTACGAGGGTCTGCGCTATTGGTCGCGCTGGTTTGACGAGGACTCGACTCGTATTGACGAAGCCTATGCCAAGCTGGCGTACTTCGATTCCAAGAACTTTGCCCCTATGGTGCCCCGTGCTGTTTGGCACCGGCACAGCCGATATCGTCTGTCCGCCAGCGACGCAGTTTGCGGTCTATAACAACCTGACCTGCGAAAAGCGTCATGAGTTCTTTGAAGGCTTTGGCCACGAGGAGATTCAGGATTTTGACGATTTGATCATTCCGTTTTTCTGCAAGGGAGGGGAGGCTCATGTCTAAATGCGAGAGCAATGTTGACGAGCTGATTGTCCCCGGGCTTGTGGGAATTCCTGGAACGCTTTCGTCAAGGCTCGCAGAATATCGGGACTGGCGCGGTGATGTCCAAGCAGATGTTTCTGATTTAGAGACATGCGCTTCGAATCTTGAGATTCAAGGCCTGGCCATTACGGCGATTGACTTTGTTAACCCCTGCGCCCGTTACTCGGAGCTCTCCTTTGAGCTCGGTGACGATGCGATTCACGCTCGTTTGATCGAGCCTGTCGGTCGTGCCCGAGTATCTGAGCGCGTGCCGCTGTGCCTGATGTTCCACGACATCGATCGGCCTGTGCGCGGCTGGCATCACATGACGAGATTTGCCGCCATGGGATATGCCGTCCTCGCGCTGGATGACCATGTCGCTGGTGCAGACGACCTGCAGCGGGGGATTGCTTCGCCCGCTTTTGTCAGGCGCGTCCGTTGGGGCTGCGCGTTGGCGAAGGTCGCGCGCAATCTTGATGGCGTGGACCCCGATCGCATTTTTGCGTGGGGCGAGGGCCTTGGCGGCGGTGTTGCGTTGGCGGTTTCCGCTCTGGACGAGCGGGGCCTTGCCTGCACGGCGGTTGCCAATCCAATCCCCGGTGGCCTCGAGGCTCTGTCTTCTCGGGTGCGCGGATCGGTGCTCATGGGCACATCACTTATGGACGCGGTGAGCGATCCCAAGGGCCAGTTTGCCGTATTCAACGGTCTTGAGTGCGACCGAAGGCATATTGTCTATGCCAAATACGCTCATGAGCGCATCAATGCGTTCGAAAACGAAGTCGTCGACTTCTTTAACCAAACGTTCTACTCGTGTTCTTTGGCCTAGACGGCCTGGACACTGCCAACAAGAGTGGGCGGCATAGGGCCGCCCGCCAGACAACTAAGGAGATTCTTGTGGCAACTCAGAAATTCACCGGCGTTATCCCTCCCGTCGTTGTTCCCGATACCGAAGATCACCAGCTCGACGTTGCCTCCTTTGAGCGCAGCATCAACCGCATGATCGATGCCGGCGTCGATGGCCTGTTCTTCTTGGGATCCTCGGGCGAGGTCGTCTTCTCCACCGACGAGCGCCGTCGCCAGATTATCTCCGAGGCCGTGCGCATCGTTGATCACCGCGTGCCTGTTCTGGTCGGCATCATCGACACCGAGACCGAGCGCATGATCGAGCACGGCAAGGTCGCCCAGGAGCTGGGCGCCGATGCCCTCGTCGCCACCTGCCCGTTCTATGCCCTGCAGGGCATGACCGAGGTCGAGGAGCACTTCCGCATCCTGCACGAGGAGCTCGACCTGCCCATCTTTGCCTATGACATTCCCGTCTGCGTTCACACCAAGCTTCCCTGGAAGCTCCTTGCCAAGCTCGGCGCCGAGGGCGTCCTTGCTGGCGTCAAAGACTCCTCGGGTGATGACATCTCGTTCCGCTACCTCGTTCAGGAGAACGAGAAGAACGGCCATCCGATGAGCATCCTCACCGGTCACGAGGTCGTCGTCGACGGCGCCTATCTCGGCGGCGCCGATGGCTCCGTCCCGGGTCTCGCCAACGTTGAGCCCGAGGGCTACGTGCGCCAGTGGAAGGCCGCTCAGGCCGGCGACTGGGCTACCGTCAAGGCCGAGCAGGATCGCCTCAACGAGATTTCCCACATCTGGGATGTCACCTCGGGCGTCCAGGGCTATGCCGGTGGCGTCGGTGCCTTCAAGACCGCTATGAACCTCATGGGTATCTTCGACAGCCCGACCATGCCGCGCCCGGTGAAGGCCATGACCGGCGAGAACGTCGAGGCTATTAAGAAGGTCCTCCAGGACAACGGTCTCCTATAAAGCTTCCCCGGGCACCCGATCTTGGGGCTCAAGCGGTCGAGCGTGACCCATGAGGTCAACGCCCGACCGCTTTCACCCCAACCTCGGGCACCCGGGAAACCTTTACCAAGCTGCGGCGATAACGCAGCCTTCATTTCCTGTAGTTGTTTTTTATCTCCTAAGGAGAGCGACATGGAGAACAAGTACGTCTGCTCTGTCGATATCGGCGGAACTAAGATCGCGACTGCCATCATGGAGTACCCGGCTGACGGCAGCATGCCCCATCCCGTTTTTGAGGCCGAGGTTCCCACCGAGGCCCAAGAGGGCGGCGAGGCCGTCTTCCAGCGTATCGAGGCGTCCATCAAGGCTGCTCTCGAGGCGAATCCCGATGTCGAGGTCCTTGGCGTCGGTATCGGTGCCGCCGGCGTTGTCGATCCCAAGACGGGCGCCATCGCGTATGCCAACGAGATCATGCCCGGCTGGTCCGGCGTTCAGTTGGGGCCGCGCCTGCGCGAGGACCTCGGTCTTCCCGTTGCCGTTGTAGGCGACGTGCAGGCTCATGCTCTGGGCGAGGCCCACTGGGGCGTCGGCAAGGGCAAGTTCTCCGTCTTGTGTCTTGGCATCGGTACGGGCATCGGCGGCGCATATGTCGAGAACGGCCGCGTGATGCAGGGCTTCCATGGTGCTGCTGGCCATATGGGCCACATCGAGTGCTCGGCTGCCGCCGGTATTCCCTGCGCCTGCGGGCGTTCCGGCCATCTGGAGTCGGTTGCTTCGGGCACTTCCATTGGTCGTATGTACGATGAGCGCTTTGGTCGCGTCGACCCCAGCCGTCCTTCGGTCGGTCGCGATGTGAACGACCTGTGCCGTGCGGGCGACGCAAAGGCGACCGAGGTCATCCATGACGCCGGCTTTGCGCTGGGGGCCAGCTTGGGCTCGCTCGCTAACATCCTGGACCCTGAGGTCATCGTGCTTTCGGGCGGCGTGATTCACCAAGGTCCCGATTGGCGTTCGCAGACGTGGAAGGATTCGGTGCACGAGGGCTATGCCAGCCAGGCGCTCGATCCGCTTCAGGACACGCCGATCCTCATCGGTTCTCTGGAGGGCGATGCTCCGCTCATCGGTGCCGCTGAGCATCTTCTTGCCTCGTTGAAGTAAACGTATCTGCCGTAGGAGCCTCCCGAGACAACACGCCTCGGGAGGCTGTTCTGAGAAAGGTTGCAGCCTTATGACCGTCGATCCTTTGATTCAATCCCTGAAGGGTAAGCTCGTCGTGAGCGTTCAGGCGTATATGGGCGAGCCGCTTCGTACGCCCGAGACCATGGCTCAAATGTCTCGTGCTTGCGAGCTCGGCGGCGCCGCCGCCATTCGCTGCCAGGGCCTTGCCGACATTGCCGCCATTAAGGGTCGCTGTGAGGTTCCTGTTATCGGCCTGTGGAAGGATGGGCACGAGGGCGTTTACATCACGCCGACGCTGCGTCACGCTCGCGCCTGCGTTGCTGCGGGTGCCGATATCGTGGCGATCGACGCCACCGATCGTCCGCGTCCCGACGGCAAGTCGGTCGAGGATACCTTCCGCCCGCTGCACGAGGAGGGTGTGCTCCTGATGGCGGATTGTGCCACCATCGAGGACATTCGCCGTGCGGTTGATATGGGCTTCGACCTTGTATCTACCACGCTTTCTCACGGTGTCGCTGCCATCGACTGCACCATGGCCGATGGCCCCGATCTGCCGCTCCTGCGTCAGGCGACCGAGGAATTCCCCGGTCTTCCCATCATCTGCGAGGGCCGCGTGCACACGCCCGAGGAGGCTCGCGCCGCGATCGATGCTGGCGCCTGGGCCGTTGTCGTCGGCACCGCCATCACGCACCCCACGAGTATTACGAGTTGGTTCAAGGCTGCGCTTGAGGCGTAAGACAGGCCTCGTATCCGCTCGGGGCGGTATACTCAATATAGGCAATTGACCGCGCGGGATCCGGGTTGCTGGGTCCCGCGCTTGTTTTTGGGAGGCAGCACATGCAAAAGGGAGATGCCATGGATGCGGCGGAGCGCTCGGAGCGCATCCCCGATATCGTCATCATTACCGGAATGTCCGGATCGGGCCGCACACAGGCCATGCACGTGTTCGAGGATATGGGCTATTTTT
>CAJJYO010000144.1 GCA_905197385.1 uncultured Collinsella sp. | reverse complement strand
GAGGCCGGCTGCCACTTCGGTCACCAGACCCGTCGCTGGAACCCCAAGATGAAGCCGTTCATCTTCGGTGAGCGCAACGGCATCTACATCCTCGACCTCAAGCAGACCATCCTCGACGCCGACCAGGCCTACACCTTCGTCAAGAACGTCGCCAAGGGTGGCAACGTGCTGTTCGTCGGCACCAAGAAGCAGGCTCAGGAGGCCGTCAAGAACGCTGCTGAGCGCGCCAACATGCCTTACATCAACCAGCGTTGGCTCGGCGGTATGCTGACCAACTTCGTCACCATCCGCTCCCGCATCAACCGCATGGAGGAGCTCGAGGCCATGGTCGAGGACGGCCGCATGGCTGTTCTGCCCAAGAAGGAGCAGGCTGTGCTCGGCAAGGAGCTCACCAAGCTCCAGACCAACCTCGGTGGCGCCCGCGACATGAAGGGTCTGCCCCAGGCTCTCTTCGTCATCGACACCAAGCGCGAGGAGAACGCCATCAAGGAGGCCCAGCGCCTGAACATCCCCGTCGTCGCTCTGATCGACACCAACTCCGATCCCGACGAGGTCGAGTACGGCATCCCCTGCAACGATGACGCCATCTCCGCTGTCACCCTTATGTGCGAGCTCATGGCTGACGCTTGCCTCGCTGGCTCCGGCAAGGAGCAGGTCTCCGAGGCCGAGATGGCCGCTGAGCCCAAGGCCGAGTAAATCAGTCTTAGTTAATTCTTTTTCATCTCTTTGAAAGGAACCACAATGGCCCAGATTACCGCCGCTATGGTCAAGCAGCTCCGCGAGATGACCGACTCCCCGATGATGGAGTGCAAGAAGGCTCTCGTCGAGGCTGACGGCGACATGGACGCCGCTGTCGACGTTCTGCGTAAGAACGGCCTTGCCAAGGCTGCCAAGAAGGCTGGCCGTGAGACCAACGAGGGCGCTGTCGCCGCGTTCGTCTCCGAGGATGGCAAGACCGGCGCTCTGCTCGAGCTCTCCTGCGAGACCGACTTCGTTGGCTCCAACGCCAAGTTCACCGGCTTTGCTTCCAAGGTCGCTGAGGTTGTCGCCACCACCGAGCCGGCCGATGTCGATGCTCTGCTCGAGAAGCCGATGGGCGAGGAGACCGTTTCCTCCGAGCTCACCGAGATGATTCACATCATGGGCGAGAACATGAAGATCTCCCGCTTCGCTGCCCGCAAGGCCGAGAACGGCGCGCTCGCTTCTTACATCCACATGGGTGGTAAGATCGGCGTCCTCGTCGAGTTCGCCTTCGAGAAGGCCGAGACCGCTCAGGCTGAGTCCTTCAAGACCTTCGCTCACGACGTTGCCCTTCAGGTTGCCGCCGTCGCCCCGATCTGCGCTACCCGCGATCAGGTTCCGGCCGAGACCGTCGAGCACGAGAAGCAGATTTACATGGCCCAGGCTGCCGAGTCCGGCAAGCCCGAGGCTATCCAGGAGAAGATGGCTGTCGGCCGTCTGGAGAAGTTCTACAAGCAGTCCGTGCTCACCGAGCAGGAGTTCATCAAGGACAGCTCCCTCACCATCAAGAAGTACGCTGAGCAGGTCTCCAAGGAGCTCGGCGACACCATTACCGTCGTTGCCTTTGACCGTCTGGTCCGTGGCGAGTAAATAAGCTCTTGTAGCTGGTAATGAGCAGGCTGTGGGTTTTACTCACAGCCTGCTTTTTCATGGCTCTTATCAGAGCCTTTGATATCATATTGAGAGTCTAATTAAAGGAGGATCGCTTTGTCCGACATCCGATATAAACGCGTGCTTCTTAAGCTTTCCGGCGAAGCACTGATGGGCGACGGCCAATATGGCATCGACCCCAAGGTTACCGACCATCTTGCCAAGCAGGTCAAGGAGCTGCTAGCCGTTGGCCATGAGGTCGGCGTCGGCGGCGGCAATATTTTCCGCGGCATGGCCGGCGCTGCCGGTGGCATGGAGCGTGCTCAGGCCGACTACATGGGCATGCTGGCAACCGTTATGAACGCGCTCGCCCTGCAGGATGCCTTCGAGCATAACGATGTTCCCTGCCGCGTGATGAGCGCTATCCAGATGAACGAGATCTGCGAGCCCTATATTCGCCGTCGCGCCATCAACCACCTTTCCAAGGGCAACGTCGTTATTTTTGCCGCCGGTTCGGGTAATCCGTACTTTACGACCGACACCGCCGCGGCTCTTCGTGCGTGCGAGATCGGCGCCGAGATTCTGATTAAAGCTACCAAGGTTGACGGCATCTACGATAAGGATCCCGTCAAGTGCGCCGATGCCGTCCGTTTTGACAAGATTACCTATCACGAGGTTCTCGTCCGCGGTCTGCAGGTTATGGATTCCACGGCTACGGCACTGTGCCAGGACAACCGTATGCCGATTTTGGTCCTCAACATCGATGGCGAGGACACCGTCAAGCGCGCGCTTTCGGGTGAGCCCGTCGGCACGCTCGTCTATCAGGAGGATTAAGCATGGCAGAGAACATCACCGCCCATATGGACAAGTCGCTCGAGTCCCTCAAGCATAACTTCTCCAAGGTCCGTACCGGCCGCGCCAATGCCAACATTCTGTCCGACATCACCGTCGATTATTACGGTGTTCCCACGCCGGTCACGCAGGTTGCCGCCGTCAAGACCCCCGAGGCCCACATGCTGCTCATCGAGCCGTGGGACAAGGCACTCATCAATGCTATCGTCAAGGCCATCGGCGCTTCCGATCTGGGTATTACCCCCAACTCCGATGGCACCGTCGTTCGTCTTCCGTTCCCGGCTCCCACTGAGGAGCGCCGTCGCGAGCTCGTCAAGGAGTGCCGCGAGTACGCCGAGCAGGCCAAGGTGTCTATCCGTAACATCCGTCGCGACTTCAACAACAAGCTCGAGCGCGATGAGGAGCTCACCGAGGACGATGTCCGTCGCGAGCAGGCCAAGGTCCAGAAGCACACTGATGAGTATGTCGCCAAGGTCGAGGAGCTTCTGAAGGAAAAAGAAGCCGAGGTCATGGAGATCTAAGGTGCAATACGACGAGCATAAACTGGTCGAGTACTTTGCCGACGCCCCTGCGGGCGTCGGTTTTTCCGACCTTGACCTCAATAACATTCCGCACCATATCTCGTGCATCATGGACGGTAACGGTCGTTGGGCCACGTCGCGCGGTCTTGCACGCACCGAGGGCCACAAGGCGGGTATCGTCTCCCTGCGCGAGATCATTACCGCATGCGTGCGCTTGGGTGTCGACGTCCTTTCGGCCTATGCGTTTTCCACCGAAAACTGGAATCGTCCGCAGCACGAGGTCAACGTTTTGATGCATTTGTTTGCCAAGACGTTTATCGATGAGTTGCCGCTGCTTAAGCGCGAAAACGTTCGCGTTGTCTTTTTGGGCGATATTTCCGCACTGCCTAAGAAGACCCGCGATGTTTTTGAGCGAGGTCTTGCCGAGTGCGCCAATCACACCGGCATGACGCTGGCGCTTGCCGTCAACTACGGCGCGCGTGCCGAGATTACCCGCGCTGTCCGTCAGATCGCACTCGACGCTGCCGCCGGTAAGATCGATCCTGGCGCAATTGATGACGACATGGTGGCTTCCCACCTCTATACCGCTGGCCTTCCCGATCCTGAGCTTGTGATTCGCACTTCTGGTGAGCTGCGCCTTTCGAACTATCTGCTGTGGCAGGTTGCTTATTCCGAATTCTACGTCACCGATACCTATTGGCCCGACTTTGATCGTTGGGGCCTTGTCGACGCCATTTTGGCCTATCAGGGCCGTGACCGTAGGTTTGGTGGACTGAGCAAGACCGAGGAGGCTTAATCGTGTCCGATCGTCCCAAGGCATCTGCTCCCAAGACGCCTGCGCGCAAAGCTACCACTGCGGGAGCGCCTGCAGCGAAGAGCGGTTCCGGTTCGTGGCTGGCGGGCTTTATTACCCGTGCCGCCGCCGGTATCGTCTACGCCGTTGTCTTTATCCTGTGCCTGGTTTTGGGTATCGTGCCCACGGCCATCTTTGTTTCCGTCATGAGCGGTCTGTGCTGCTATGAGTTTTTCCGTATGACAAGGCTCGATGGCAAGATGGCTAACGAGCGCATGGGTATCGCTGCCGCCGTGCTCTTTCCGCTGTCGGCGTTGGGCGATTCGATGCTGCTGAATGCCCTGCTTTTTGCCCTGATGCTCGCTGTGGGCATTTGGTATGTCTGGTCGCCGCGTACCCGCATATCCGATGTTGCCGTGACACTCATGGGTCCCATCTACACCGGTTTTATGCTGTCGGCTATCGTGCTGCTGCGCGATGCCGTGCCCGGTTTTGCCGGCGCCCTGCTTTCGGTGGGTGTTTGCGCGTCTCTCTGGGTCTCCGATTCGTTTGCCTATATCGTGGGTAGCCGTATCGGCAAACACAAGATGGTTCCCAAGATCTCTCCCAAAAAGAGCTGGGAGGGGTTTGTTGGCGGCATCCTGGGCTCGGTTTTGATTTGGCTCATCCTGTGGGCGACGCATTTCTTCAAGCTCAGCCTGCCCTATGCGCTGCTGTGCGGCGTGGTCGTGTCCATTCTGGGCGTTATCGGCGACCTCATCGAGTCGCGCATCAAGCGCGGTGTGGGCGTCAAGGATTCCGGCAACCTTATCCCGGGCCATGGCGGCATGCTCGACCGTAGCGATTCGCTTATCTTCGGCTGCATCACCGCGCAGCTGCTTTTGATGATCGGAGGCGTGCTGTAATGTCATTCCAGACGACGTATGGCCCCGATGGACGCCTCCGTGTTGCCATCCTGGGTTGTACCGGCTCCATCGGCACCCAGGCGCTC
>CAJJYO010000143.1 GCA_905197385.1 uncultured Collinsella sp. | reverse complement strand
GAAGGCCCAAGCAGGAACTATTCCACCGCAACTTATTTTGGGGGAGGGGATACAAGCTGGGCATACAATGGATGTCGTTGTGTTGAGCTTACCGGGAGGTTGCTATGTGGGCATACGAGACGACGTTCTATCAGATCTATCCGCTGGGCTTTTGCGGAGCTCCGCGCGAAAACGCCGCCCCCGTTGCCGAGGATGAGCTCGCCCAGGCCGCCGATGTCGAACCCAACCCCGATGCTCCTATCGTGAAGATTGCCCAATGGGCCGACTGCCTGCAAAAACTCGGCGTTGGCGCTGTGCTCATCAACCCGCCGCTCGAGTCCGATAGTCACGGCTACGACACGCGCAGCCTGCGCCATATAGACCGTCGCCTGGGCGGGGATGCCGACTTTGCCGCCGTATGCGACACGCTGCACGCCCATGGCATCCGCGTGGTGCTCGATGCCGTCTTCAACCACGTCGGTCGCGGCTTTTGGGCCTTCCGCGATGTGCAGGAGCGCAAGTGGGATTCGCCGTACAAGGATTGGTTTCACATCAGTTTTGACGGCGACTCCTGCTATGGCGACGGCTTTTGGTACGAGGGCTGGGAGGGTCATTTTGAGCTTGTGAAGCTCAACCTGCAAAATCCCGCTGTGGTCGATTACCTGCTCGAGTCTGTGCGCCGTTGGGCCGACGTCTTTGGCGTCGACGGCCTGCGCCTGGACGTCGCCTACATGCTCGACCGCGACTTTATGCGCCGCCTACACTCCTTTACCCGTGAGCTCAAGCCCGGCTTTGTGCTCATCGGCGAGACGCTCCACGGCGACTACAATCAGATCGTCAACGACGAGATGCTCGACTCGTGCACTAATTACGAGTGCTACAAGGGCCTGTATTCCAGCTTTAACTCGGTCAACATGTTCGAGATCGCCCATTCGCTGCACCGTCAGTTTGGCGGCGACCCTTGGTGCATCTACCGCGGCAAACATCTGCTTTCGTTTGTCGACAACCACGATGTGCCGCGCCTGGCAAGTATCCTCACCGACAAATCCTGCCTGCGTCCCGCCTATGGCATGCTCTTTGGCATGCCGGGCATCCCGTGCGTCTACTATGGCAGCGAGTGGGGAATTGCTGGCGAAAAGGGCGGCCCCGATGGCGACTGGGCGCTGCGACCTGCGCTCAATGAGCCTGCGCCCAACGAGCTGACGGCGTTCATCACGCAGCTTGCGCACCTTCGCTCGGCCGACGACGCGGCTGCCCGTGCTCTCAACTACGGTGCCTATCGCAACGTGGTGATCCAGAACAAGCAGCTGCTGTTCGAGCGCGCCTGCGACGACGCGGCGGTGCTCGTGGCGGTGAATGCCGTGGGTGAGCCTTACACCTTTGGCGCCGGCGAACTCAACGGCTCCTTCGTCGACCTGCTTGCCGACGATGCGCCCACGGTCGAGCTGACGGGTACCCTTGAGCTTGCACCCTACGAGGTGCGCTATCTGTTGAGAGCCTAGCCCATGGCCGTGTCTGACGAGGGCTATCAACATATTGAGCATGGGTTTGAGCCCGTGTTTGACGAGCACTCGCGCGTTTTGGTGCTCGGGTCGTTTCCCTCGGTGCTTTCGCGCGCCAATGCCTTTTATTACGGCAACCCTCAGAATCGCTTTTGGCGTGTGATGGCCACGTGCCTCGGTATGCCTGTGCCGCCCAACGAGGGCGATCCTTTGGCAAGCGGTGAGCCCGCGACGCTCGATGCCTCCATTGCCGCCAAGCGGGCCATGCTGCTGAACGGCGGCGTGGCCCTGTGGGATGCAATCGAGAGCTGCGACATTAAGGGCTCGAGCGACGCGAGCATCCGCAACGTTGTGCCGGCACATATCGAGCGCATTACCGGCGCAGCTCCCATTGAGCAGGTGATATGCAACGGTGGTACAGCTGGCCGGCTCTACAAGCGCTATCTACAAGAGCGCACCGGGCTGCCGGCCATCGTTCTGCCGTCGACAAGTCCCGCCAATGCGGCGTGGCGTCTGGAACGCCTTGTCGAGCGTTGGAGCGGCGCCGCTGATTGGCAGGCTTTTTCGATTTAGCAGTTTGAGTGCTCGGCAAGATGCCTCATAACGGCGTGCCAGATCGGTGTGGGCAGTGCAGGCGTGGCGCGCACCATGCCGTCGGTGTCGACGCCGCCCGTTGCGGCGCCACTGAGCTTCTGCGCGTGTTCGACGGAACACCCCATACGAACGGCGCCCACGAGCTTGTCCATGGCCTCCGAAAACGGTCGCCGCAAGAGTCCCATGCGCGGGGAGCGACGAAGCGCCGCAATGCCGCTGCCAGCGCAGATGGCAACGCCGCCACACCACAATTGGTTATGGCGCTCACATGCCTTGTGCAGGCGAACGGCGGTCTCACGCGCCTGCTCAGTGCCCTGTTGTGCGGCTCGAATCGCGGCGTAGACACGCGTTCCCGTACCGCCAAAGCGCTCAAGCGCCTGCTCGATGGCTGTCAACGTCTTATCGTCAGCCACATCTTCAATGGCCAGCACGATGCCATCGGCAACGCTGCCGGCGTCATTTGCCTTCAAGTCGACCGGGTGGGGGAGTGCGGTGCCGGAAAGCTGTGCATAGGCGGTGATGGCATCCTGCAGGTCCCAGAGCAAAAACTCAAGATCGTCGCTATTGGGAATGCTGATATACGCAATGGTTTGCAGTGTTTTTGGTACATCGCCGCGTGCGGTCGTCTCCATGCTGCCTCCTTTCCGGTTGGTTTCCGTTTAGGTTACACCGTCTGGTGGCGCCCCGCCGCGCTATCCTAGTGCAACCCTTACGAAAGGAACGCCATGCGTCTGCCCATGAATACCTCGCTTGCCACGCTCAAGCCCTCCGGCATCCGTCGGATTAACGCGCTCGCCGCCCAGCATCCGGGGTGCATCGCGCTCGCGCTCGGCGAGCCCGATTTTCCCACGCCCGATGTGATTAGCGCCGAGGTAACCGCCGCACTGGACCGCGGCGACACGCACTATCCGCCCAACAACGGTCGCCCCGCCCTGCGTGAGGCGTTATCTGCCTACATGGGGGATGCGGGCCTTACGTTTTCGGCGGACGAGGTCATTCTGACCGACGGTGCGACCGAGGCCCTGTCGGCAGCATTCATGGCTATGCTCAACCCAGGCGACGAGGTCATTATTCCCACGCCGGCCTTTGGCCTGTACGAGAGCATCGTCGTGGCCAATCACGCCAAGGCGGTCTTTTTGGATACGGAGCCTGCGCAATTCCAGATTGACGAGGACGCACTTCGTGCTTACGTGACGCCGGCGACCAAGGCCATCGTCATCTGCTCGCCCAACAATCCTACGGGTTGCATCCTCAACACGGCGTCGCTCGACGCCGTGGCGCGCGTGGCGGAGGAGGCGGGCATCTACGTGGTCTGCGACGATGTATACAACCGCCTGGTCTACGTGGACGGCTACGAGCGCTTTGCCCAGCGCCACCCGGAGCTACGCGAGCAGACGGTAGTCATCGAGAGCTTCTCCAAACCCTGGGCCATGACCGGCTGGCGTTTGGGCTGGCTCGCAGCCGCAGCCCCCGTCATCGCCGAGATCGCAAAGGCCCACCAATACTTAGTATCGAGCGCCGTCTCCTTCGAAATGGACGCCGCAGCCCGAGCCCTCACCGTCGACCCAACTCCCATGCTCGAAGTCTACCGAGCCCGTCGCGAACGCGTACTCGCAGCCTTAGACGCCATGGGCCTCGACGTAGTAGAGCCCGCAGGAGCCTTCTACACTTTCCCGAGCATCAAAAAGTTCGGCCTAACCAGCGAAGACTTCTGCATCAAAGCCATCAAAGAGGCAAACGTAGCCCTAGTCCCGGGCGACTGTTTCGGAACCGAAGGCCACATCCGCCTAAGCTACTGCGTCTCCGACGAAAACCTGGACGAAGGCCTCCGCCGCCTGTCCACCTTCATTTCAACCTTGTAGCCCTCAGGGATGCAACACATCAGCCCACCGACTTAAGGCTTATGAGTGGGGGCGTCGGCCAACGGGAAACCGGGCTGCCCCAAAGTCACCGCAGGCCGCGCCGCCGAAGGCCAGGCGCAAGGTTTTCGTAGATTCCGCACGAGCCGAAGAGCACTTAATGTGCTCTTCGTGCGAGCCCAGGACCTGACCGAGCGAAAAGTTAACCCGTGCCGCCCGGCCAGGCCCTAGGTTTACTTACCTGCCGCCAAGATGGCGTCTTGAGTGTCTAGATACTTAGGCTGAATTTAATTGAACGAAGGGGGCTCCTTGTTGGCAAGGAGCCCCCTTCTGCTTTTGGTTACTTTGGAACTGTGGTTACTTTCCTATTTCGCGTCGGCCCAGGTTATGCCGGTGCTGGCTTCGGCGATTAGGGGTACGCGTAGGTCTACGACGTGCTCCATGACGTCGCGGACCATGGCGGTGAGGCGCTCGACTTCGTCGACGGGGCACTCAAAGTCCAGTTCGTCGTGTACCTGCAGGATCATGTGGGCGGCAAAGCCCTCTTCTTCCAAGCGGCGGCTTACGCGGGCCATGGCGATCTTGATGATGTCGGCCGCGGTGCCCTGCATGGGGTGGTTCATGGCCGTGCGCTCGCCAAAGCCGCGGAGTTGCGGGTTTTTGGCCTTGAGCTCCGGAATATGGCGTCTGCGGCCATACATGGTCTCGGCGTAGCCCGTCTGCTTGGCGCGCGCCACCACGTTGTCGAGGAACGTACGCACGCCCGGGTAGGCCTCGTAGTAGCGGTCGATCATGTCGCGCGCCTCGGCCATCGAGATATGCAGCGACTGCGACAGGCCGTAGGCCTGCTGGCCATACACGATG
>CAJJYO010000142.1 GCA_905197385.1 uncultured Collinsella sp. | reverse complement strand
GCACTCCTCGTCGGTGGCATCCAGATTGCCGTAGCGGATGTTATCCATCACGGTGCCGGTGAACAGGTTTACGTCCTGCAGCACCACGCCCAGCGAGCGGCGCAGGTCTGCCTTGCGGATCTTGTTGACGTTGATGCCGTCGTAGCGAATCTTGCCGTCGGCGATGTCATAGAAGCGGTTGATGAGGTTAGTGATGGTCGTCTTTCCGGCGCCCGTCGAGCCAACAAAGGCGATCTTTTGCCCCGGCTTGGCGAACAGGTTGAGATCCGTGAGCACGCGGGTGCCCGGCACGTAAGAAAAGTCCACGGCATGGAAGCGCACGTCGCCGGCGAGCGGGACCAGACCGGTAACAAGCTCGGTACCGTCGGCTGCCACCGCACGACCCGATTCACCAACGGCGGCCACATCGTGCAGATGTCCATACGTGCCCACACCCCGGCCCTCGGGAATCTTCCACGCCCACGCGGCGTCGCCCGTCTGCACCAGCTCCACGCAGCCCTCGTCCACCTCGGGCTTAAGGTCCATGGCGGCAAACAGGCGCTCGGCACCGGCCAGCGCGTTGAGTAAGAAGTTGCCCAGCTGCGTAAACTGGTTGATGGGCATGGCCGCCTGGCGCACAAAGACCAGGTAGCTCGCGAGTGCACCCACGTCGGCAAGTCCCTTGATGCAGAGCATGCCGCCCGCCACGGCGACGATGGCGTAGTTGACGTAGCCGATCACCACGGTCATGGGCACCATCGAGTTGGCGTAGGCCTGCGCGGCGCCACCGGTGCGGCGCAGCTCTTGGTTGCGCGCGTCAAAACCTGCCACGTTGGCCTGCTCGTGGTTGAAGACCTTGATGACCTTTTGGCCCGAGACCATCTCCTCGACATATCCATCCAAGTCGCCGAGCGATGCCTGCTGGGCGGCAAAAAAGCGCTTGGAGCGGATACCCGAGTAGCGCGCGTACAGCACGATGGCCGCGTCGCACACGAGCGTGATAATCGTGAGCTGCCAGTTGAGGATGATGAGCATGGCCGTGGTGCCGATCACCTGAATGCTCGCCTGAATCACGTTGGCAAAGCTGTTGTTGAGCGCCTCGGAGACGGTGTCGACGTCGTTGGTGAAAAAGCTCATGATGTCGCCCAAGCGCGTACTGTCGAAATAGCTGAGCGGCAGCGTCTGAATGTGCGCGAACAGGTCGCGACGGATGTCGGACACCACGCGTTGGGCCGCGCGCACCATGATCTGCGAGTAGCCTAGGGCCGAGAGCACGCCCGCGGCGTAGATGATCGCCGTTACGATGACCTGCTTGGTGAGCAGCTCCTCACCGCCCGTGGCCAGGCCGTTGACGATGGGGCGCACCATGTAGGTGCCGGCGAGGCTCGCGATGGCCGCGACGGAGGCAAGCATACCCACCGCCAGCAGCGAGAACTTGGCATGGCCCATGTAAGAGAGCAAACGGCGCACAGTGCGCTTGAGGTCGGCCGGGCGCGCTTGGGCTGCGGTCTTAGGCATGGCGCTCGCCCCCTTCCAAGGGTAATCTGCTGGGGACGGAGGAAAACGGATTATTCGCGCAGCCATCGTCGCTGCCGTCGCCGGCGTCTACGTTCCCCGCAAACTCCATCTGCGAGGCGTAAATCTCCTGGTAGATGTTGTCGCCCGCTAGCAGTTCCTCGTGCGTGCCCACGCCGTGGACACGACCGTCGTCCAGCACCACAATGCGATCGGCATCCATAACGCTCGCGATGCGCTGGGCGATGATGAGCACGGTCGTATCGGGGATCCGAGCGATGTGCTCGCGAATCTTAGCGTCGGTCGCCATATCGACCGCGCTGGTGGAGTCATCAAAAATGAGCACGCGCGGATGCTTGAGCAGCGTGCGCGCGATGCACAGACGTTGCTTCTGACCACCCGAGACACCGGCGCCGCCTTGGCCCAACTCGCCGTCCAGCCCGCCGATGCGATCAAGGAACTCGTCCACGCACGCTGCGCGGCAAGCCGCGAGGAGCTCATCGTCCGACGCCTGCGGATTGCCCCACTGCAGGTTCTCGCGCACGGTGCCCGTGAACAACACGTTCTTTTGCAGCACAATGCCCACGGCGTCGCGCAAGGCGACCAGGTCGTAGTCGCGCACGTCGTGTCCGCCCACAAGTACGACGCCCTCGGTGGCGTCGTACAGACGCGCAATCAGCTGCACAATCGAGCTCTTACCCGAGCCCGTGCCGCCGAGGATGCCCACCGTCGAGCCGCTCTCGACGCGAAGGTCGATATGCTCGAGCACATCCTCGGCTGCATCCGCGCGGTATTTAAAGGAAACGTCGCGAAACTCGACACTGCCGTCCGCTGGCGCCGCAGTCGCGAGGTCTCCCGCAGGGTTGGCGATAAAGGGCTCCTCATCGAGCACCCCTGCGATACGGCCCACACTCGTGAGAGCGCGCGTGAGCAGCAAAAACACGTTGGAAATCATCATGAGCGAGTTCATGATCAGCAGCACGTAGCTCATAAAGCCCGTGAGAGAGCCCACGCCCAGCTTGCCGGCGAGAATCATGCGGCCGCCAATCCACAGGATGGAGAGCGCAGCCACGTACATCGACAGCTGAAACACCGGCAGGTTGAGCACGGCGGTGCCGAAGGTCTTGGTCGCCGTGCCGGCGAGCTCGGTATTGACGGTGTCAAACTTGTCGCACTCGTGCTCGGCGCGCACGTAAGCCTTCACGGCGCGCACGGCGGTAAGGTCCTCTTGCACCACGCCGTTAAGGTGGTCCATCGAGGTCTGGAGTTGGCGGTAGAGCGGACTGACGCGATAGGTGATGACACCCAGCACGATTGCCAGCACGGGCAAGATGATCGCAAAGACGGTGGCGAGCGGGCGCGACAGCATCAGCGCGTAGATAAGGCCGACGATAAGCGTCACCGGGCCGCGCACCATAGGGCGAAAGCCGTTGCTCACAGCATTTTGGATAACGGTGATGTCCGTGGTCATGCGAGTGACGAGCGAGCTGGCGTCGTAGTTGTCCAGGTTACCAAAAGCGAGCGTCTGAATCTTTTTGTACTCGGCCTCGCGCAGGTTAGCGCCTAGGCCCGAGGCAACGCGGGCGGACGTGTGTGCATAACCCAAGCCCAGTACCAGCGAAAGCGCAGCGCACACCAACATGTACGCGCCCTGCAGCAGCATGTAGTTGATATCACCCGCAGGCACGCCCACATCGATGATGTTGGCCATGATGACCGGGATAAACAGCTCGAGCACCGTCTCGACCGACACAAAGAACACGCCGAGAATGGCATCGCGACGGTATGCCCCTAGATAAGAAAACAGTATTTTGAGATTGCGCACGCAGGTTCAACCCCCATCAAACGTTGTTCGCAAACGCACGTATTATTGCGCGCCGAATAATGGTGTCAAGTATTCCGAAATCGTTTTCTGCAAGGTTAACGCCGGCGGCGAGTTCTCGTGACGTGTGTCCATATTCACTCGGAATAATGGTGCGCGTGACTTTTTTCGCCCGGCACCCAACACAAACCTTGACTCTACAATCGTTGTAGGGTTTTCACTACACTGGTACATAAACAAACCCAGTCAGAAAGTGCCCCCGCTCATGGAACACGACCTCACACGCGGCAATGTCCTTAAGACCATCGCGGTCTTTGCCCTGCCCTATATGCTCTCGTACTTTTTGCAGATGCTCTACGGCATGGCCGACCTGTATATGATGGGGCAGTTTAGCGGCGCCGCCGGCATCACCGCTGTGGGCAATGGCGCGCAGACGCTCTATATCATTACCGTGACGCTCGTGGGCCTGGCCATGGGAACGACGGTCATCGTCGGCCACGCCGTGGGCTCGCGCCGCTTCGACCGCGCCGAGACCGCCATCGGCAATACCATCACGCTGTTTATGGGCGTCTCGGTAGTACTGGCCGTCATCTTGTTTGCACTTTGCCCGCAGGTTGTGGCGCTCATTGGCACGCCGCCCGAGGCGGTCGAAGGCACCGCCGCCTACCTGCGTATCTGCTTTGTCGGCATTCCGTTTATCGCCGCATACAACATTCTCTCGGCCATCTTTCGCGGGCTGGGCGATTCGCGCTCGCCTATGTACGTGATTGGCGTGGCATGCATCATCAACATCGCGCTCGACTTTCTATTTATCGGCCACATGGGGCTCGGCCCCGTGGGCGCGGCGCTCGGCACAGTGACCGCCCAGACGGCCAGCGTTGCCCTCGCGCTCGTGTGGCTCAAGAGCCGCCGCACGAACATCCACGTTAAGCGCAGCGACCTGCGCCCCCAGCCCGAGGTGCTCGGCAGCATTCTTAAGATCGGCGTGCCTGTGGCTGTACAGGACGGCTGCATCCAGGTGGCGTTTATGTTTATCACCGTCATCGCCAACCACCGAGGGCTCGTCGACGCCGCCGCCGTAGGCCTGGTCGAGAAGATGATCAGCTTTTTGTTCATTGTTCCGAGTTCCATGGGCGCCACCGTCAGCGCGCTCACGGCGCAAAACGCCGGTGCAGGAAAGGGCGGTCGTGCGCGTCAGGTACTCAAGGATGCCATGACGATCTCGGTGGTGTACGGCTGTCTGATCACGATGCTGATGTGGCTGGTGGCGCCGGCGTTTATCGGCTTTTTTGCCAAGGACCCCGCGGTGGTCGCGGCCGGTACCGGCTATATGCACAGTTATATTTTCGACGCAATCTTTGCCGGCATCCACATTTGCTTTAGCGGCTTTTTCGCTGCATACGGCAAGAGCTACATCGGCTTTGCGCACAACGTGCTGGCCGTGGCGCTCATTCGCGTACCCGGCGCGTGGCTGCTGTCGAACG
>CAJJYO010000141.1 GCA_905197385.1 uncultured Collinsella sp. | reverse complement strand
CGCAGCATCCACACGATGGCGCTTGAGCTGCGAGCGCGCGACCGATACGGCAACCAACTTGCGCGGAGCATCACCGGCGCACACGCGATCGAGCGCCTCGACCGACAGCGCGACACCCAGCCGCAGCGAATCGCAGCCAAAAGCTGACGCCACCGTGTTATCCACCACAAACAGCGCGTGGGCCTCACGCGCCGCCCGACCCAGCGCACGCAAATCGGGCACGCGCAGACCAAACCCGCCGATAGAGTTGACGAACCACCACAGGTGCGGACCCTCGGCATCAAACGAAGCATCAAAACCCTCGGACGCAGCGGCAAACGCCTCGGCGGACGGCGAGCCCACCAGCGCGACATCGCAGCAATCAAAGCCGCTCGAAAACGCATCGGCAAAGTCGTCCGCAAAGGCCACCAGGCGGTCACCGGGACGCACAACCCCCAACAGAGACAGCGCCGCCGGAACATGCGAAGCCGCAAGCAACCGCGCCTCACGCGCGCCGGCCCTCAAAGCCCAGGCATCTTCTAGCTGCTGTACGCCCATACGGTACCGTCCCTTCAAAACAAAACCCACGATGCGGGTGTTTCCCGCATCGTGGGCAACGGCTGCAGTATAGCGCCGATATGCGACGAATCGCCTAGATCTTGAGCGTGTGATAGGTCACGCTCGCACCCGGAGCGTCAACGGTCACACCATAGGTCTCGGGATAGATGCGCGTCGAGAACACGAGCGCGCCATCGTTCACAAACACCTCGACCGACGAGACATCGCCAACAATGCGCACGTTACGAACCTCGTCGACGGGCTCCCAACGCACGGTGCGACCGCAGCCGGCAGAAGCGCGACCCTCATCGGTAAATCGCATCTCAAAGCGCGAGGGCAGTTCGCCCTCGGCGGGCACAAGCGCCAGCTTTAGCTCGCCATCTACGGTCGCGGCAAACGCGCCGTCGACACCGTCGACAACAACGTCAAAGCAGGTATCGCCGGCAACCTCCAACGAGCCCTCCCCCACACGCACCGAGGCATAATGGTGCTCAATCTCGCGCGCCGGCTGCTGCAGCACCACGCCGCCGGCACCGGCTGTAAGCTCACGCGGCACCGTCATGCAGTGCTGCCAGCCGCACGCCACGGTGGGATCGTTGCCATAGGTCGGCTCATCAGGCATGCCCATCCAACCGATCAGAATGTGGCGACCGTCCTCGGCCGTAAACTCCTGCGGAGCATAGAAGTCAAAACCGGCGTCCCACAGACGGAACTCGCCCAGATCATAGACGCCGTCACCACCGGTAATGTCGCCCGTTACAGGCATGTAGCCCGCTGCATACACATTGCCGCGGTCCCAACGGTCGCCCTCGAGCCCCTGGGGAGAGAAAGACAGAAACCTTGCCGGCACGCCGCCATCCGCCTCAAGCTCCAGATACCCCGGGCACTCCCACATAAAGCCAAAGCGCTCGGGGGTAGACACGCGGCTCTCGAGCTCCCAACTCAGCATATCGGCCGAGCCATACACCAGGATCTCGCCCACATCGCGCCCGGCACCCTCGCCGTGCATGGCGCAAAATCGACTATCGACATGCGGCCCATCCACGCGACGACGCGCGCCCAGCACCATGTGGTAACGCCCATTATCATCGCGCCACACCTTGGGATCGCGCACATGGCAGGTCAAATCCTCGGGATAATCCTCGGACGCCAGCACCACACGCTTTTGGCTGAACTCCCGACCGGCAAGGCCATCAACGCTCTCGACATAAACAGTATCGGCGCGGCGGCCGGTATTGACGTAGTCGTACGTGCCGTCTGCATCGGAGAGTTTAACGTTGCCTGTGTACAGTACGCGAATGCGGCCGTCCTCGACCAAAGCCGAGCCCGAGTACACGCCATGGCAGTCAAACGGCTCGTCGGGAAGCAGCGGGGCGCCAACGTAGTCCCACGTCATAAGGTCGCGGCTCGTCGCATGGCCCCAGACCTTAACACCACCCTCGACATCAAACGGCGCATACTGAAAATAGGCATGGAACACGCCGCCCGCCTGGCAAAGACCGTTGGGGTCGTTGAGCCAGCCCGCCGGCGGCATAATATGAAAGCGCTGGCCATACTCGCCATGACCGCACTCAGAGGCGGCGGCGTCAACAGCGGCAACCAGCTTTGCAAGGTCGCGACCAAGTGCATTAGACATATTAAAGTCCTAACGGATCGAAAGTTATAAGGCACCAGAGATCGGCACCAGATACGGGAAACGCCCGCGAGCATACAGCCGCGGGTGTTCCTCAATCAAAAGCTCTTAGGCCTGCTCGGAAGCCTTGGGCTCGTCCTTGTACAGGACAAACGAGACGGCAAAGGAAACCAACGCGGCGACCGCAAACATGATCGCGTACTGCACGGGCTGGGCCAGGCACAGCAGGATACCGAAGATACCGGTAACGCCCGTGCCGGCCAGCGAAGTGAGCGCGCAGACCAGGGCACCGCAACCGCCGCCGATGCAGCCAGCGATGAAGGGCTTAAAGAAACGCAGGTTCACACCAAAGATGGCAGGCTCGGTAATGCCCATGAAGGCGGACAGGGCCGAAGGAAGCGCCAGGCCCTTGATCTTGGCATCGCGGGTCTTAAAGGCAACAGCGAGCGCGGCGCCACCCTGGGCGATGTTGGCAGCGCTGGCGATGGGCAGCCAGTAAGTCACGCCGTACTGGGCGAGCTGTCCCAGGTCGATGGCGGTGTACATCTGGTGGATACCCGTAACGACCGTGGGGGCATAGAACAGGCCGACGATAAAGGAACCGATGCCGAAGGGCAGGGTCAGCAGGGCCTGGATCAGACCGAGGATGGCGTTCTCGGCCCAGACAAAGATGGGGCCGACGGCAACGAGCGTCACGAGCACGGTCACGAACACGGAGACGAGCGGGGTCACAAAGAGGTCGAACATCTCGGGGACAACCTTGTGGAGACGCTTCTCCAAGAAGGCGAGGATGGCGCAGGCGATGACGATGGGGATCACGTGGCCCTGATAGCCGACCCACTCAAAGCTGTACACGCCGGGGATGACGGTGACCATGGTCTGAACGCCCTCGGAGGCAACCGTGTAGGCGCTCTGCAGCGAGGAGTTGATGAACGCACCGCCGACGACGGCACCCAGGTACGGGTTGGCGCCAAAGGCCTTGGCGGCGGAGTAGCCGATCAGGATCTGCAGAATGCCAAAGGACGTTCCCGAGACCAGGTCGGCGATCTTATAGATAAAGTTATTGGTGTCGAGCGCGATAAAGCCGTTGGAGGCCATAAAGTTGAGGGCGCTCATAATGCCCAGCAGCAGGCCCGAAGCCACGATGGCAGGGATGATGGGGACAAAGACGTCGCCGAGCACCTTAATGGCACGCATAAAGATGTTCTGCTGCTGCGCCGCGGCCTCCTTGACCTCGGCCTTGGTGGCAGCCTCGACGCCACTGAGCGCGATGAACTCCTCGTAGACCTTGTTGACGGTGCCGGTGCCAAAAATAATCTGGAGCTGGCCCTGGGCCTCAAAGACGCCCTTGGCGCCATCGACATTCTCGATGGCCTCCTTGTTAACCTTGGAATTATCGGCAATCACCAGGCGCAGACGCGTGGCACAGTGCGCGGCCGAAACAACGTTGTCGGCGCCACCGATGTTGTCGAGCACCTCTTGGGCTGATTTGCGGTAGTCCATGACTTCCCTTTCCTCCAACGGGCGCATTTGCACCCGGCCATCTTTGACACTTACACTGTAATCGATTTCAGTTTGATAAGTCTGTAATCGTTTTCACAATAGGGTGAACGGTACGATAAAGCCGGTGAATGGTAGTTTTGAGACAAACATAAGGGCTCAAAGGCAGGCAGACATGCCCAAAGCCTAGACATTCATAAGTTGATGGCCGAGCTTGAGCGTCTTGAGACCGCTCTCCCCCTCCACGCCATCGAGCGTGTTGAGCAACATATTGGTCGCCTCGACGCCACTGGTCAGGTAGCCATAATGCACGGTGGGAATGCCGCCCGTCAGCGCGCGCAAAAAAGCGTTGTCGCCAAAACCGCTCACGCGGTGTATGCCCTCGCCCATGCCGCAAACCTCATCAATAGCACGCAGCGCGCCCGCCGCCATGGTGTCGGTCGCGCAGGCGATAAACGAAACATCGGGAGCGACGGAAAGCAGTTCACGCGCCGCACCATAGCCCGAGTCGAGCGTAAACGAGCCCAAACGAATCAAGGCGGCATCGAGCGGGTTACCCGCGGCGCGCAAGCCGGCCTCAAAACCGCGACGGCGGTCATAACCAGCAGCGCGGTCCGCTTCGGTAACTCCAATATAGGCAATCTTGCCGTCCACGCGGCCCGCAAGTGCATGGCCTAGCTCAAAGGCGGCCTCGTAATCGTCGTGATAGACGCACGCCGCGCCCTCAACATTCTGACCGATCAGCACGATGGGCACGCGGCACGACTCAATCGCCCGACGGTGCTCGTCGGTAATCATAGTTGCCACCAGCACAATGCCATCAACTGGGTGATTTTGGAACAAATCGAGGTATTCGATCTCGCGATCGGCCGCGTTGTCAGTGTTGGCAAGCAACATCTGGTAGCCACGGCGACCGAGCACCTGGCCAATGCCGGCGGTAATGCGGCTCACGGACTCCGAGTTGATCTTGGGCACGATGACGCCGATGAGCTTGGTGGAACCGGTGCGCAGCGCGCGAGCCTGGCTGGACCGCACGTATCCGGTCAGCTCAATCGCCTGCTTAATGCGCTCGGCCTTATCCGCCGAGATATATCCACCGTTGAGGTAGCGCGAGACGGCGGCGCTCGAAAC
>CAJJYO010000140.1 GCA_905197385.1 uncultured Collinsella sp. | reverse complement strand
AAAGTCCAGACCCTTCCAGTTGGCGGGGTACTTGCCGTGGATGTTGCCGATACCGCAGGGGAGGAAGTCGACGCCCAGGTCAGCGATCTGCTTGCACTCAGCAGGATCAGCGAGCTCGCCGCTGGAGGTCACGCCGTCCTCGGTGCCGCCGATGCCGCCGACCTCGGCCTCGATGGACATGCCCTTGGAGTGGGCAAGCTCAACGAGCTCCTTGGTGCGGTCGAGGTTAAGCTGGAAGGTCTCCTCGTGAGAGCCGTCATACATGATGGACGTGAAGCCGGCCTCGATGCACTTGAAGCAGTCCTCGTAAGAACCGTGATCGAGGTGAAGGGCGACGGGAACGGTAACGCCCGTGGCCTCGACGGCAGCCTTGACCATGTCGGCGCAGACCTTGAAACCGCCCATCCACTTAGCGGCACCAGCGGTGCACTGAAGGATCAGCGGAGACTTGGCCTCCTCGGCGGCCTGGAGAATAGCCAGGGTCCACTCGAGGTTGTTGGTGTTGAAGGCACCGAGACCGTACTTGCCGGCCTCGGCCTTCTTGAGCATGTCTGCTGCGTTGACGAGCATAAAAGAAACCTCCTGTAAGGTTGCTCCGATAACGCCTGAGATTTTACCACGGCGCACCCGAGCATAAACGTTCGTTTGTTCACGAATATCGTCCAAACAGACTTTTTTTGACCGTTTGCCCTACGGAATCGACCCGTTGGGGAAAATAGCTTGACGTTTGGACGCTTCTCGTGCTTCAAAAGCCGACTATTAAGCTACATCTGCATGAAAGGGTTCTGCATGAGCTCGCGTGCCATGGTGGTCGAGTCGCCATGGCCGGTTAGACAAACGGTATCGGGCGGGAGAAGCCGGGCGAGCTTGGAGAGCGAACGCAGAATCGCCGCCTCATCGCCACCAGCCAGATCGGTGCGGCCGTGCCCACCCGGAAACAGGGTGTCGCCCACGAAGGCAATGTTCCCCTGCTCGGTGGCAGCAAACAAGACGATGCCACCCGGTGTGTGACCGGGCGTCTCGATCACCTGCAGGCAGATATCGCCCACCTCGATAGCATCGCCCTCGGCGAGCAGACGCGTCGGCTCCCCGGGGTCGGGCGTCTCAATGCCCCACATAGCTCGCTGTTCCTCGATGTTCGCGTGCGGCACCGCCACATCCTTAGCACACAGCTCATACTGGCAGCCCTCGCCAACGGTGGTTCGCACGCCGGCAACACCACCAACATGATCGGCATGGCCATGAGTGCATACGGCGCCAAGCACGCGTATGCCGGAATGCTCGGCTCGAACATGCTCCACCAGGCGCTTGCCTTCCCATGCGGGATCGATAATCACGCACTCATTATCCGAAATAACAGCATAGCTATTGGTCTGAATGGGACCGTTTACGAGCGTCTCGATCTCGACCGATCCCCTGGGAGTTAAATCCAAGGACACAACACTCATGCCCCTCTCCTCTCTATAGAACTCGAGGCATCAAACGATGCCTCGAGTGTAGCGAATATCGATAATGTGGCACGTTCGTCGCGACTAAACGCGGCGCTTAAGCTGGGCTCCACCCTCGCCGGGCATCAGGCGGCGCGCATCGTAGACCGAGTCAACGCTGCTGATAGAGGCCAGCAGCGGATCCAAACCACTCGCGTCCGAAATCTCGACCATAAAGCGCAGGGTCGCAATACCCTCGCGGTTGGTCGAGGTGGCGGCGGAAAGGATATTGCCGCCTGCATCGCCAATGGCAATGGTGACGTCCTTGAGCAGGCCCATGCGGTCCAGGCACTCGACCACGATCTCGACCTGGAAGAGAGTGTCGGCAGCACCATCCCACTCTACGTCAATCATGCGCTCGGGGTGCTCCATGAGGCCCTTGACGTTGGGGCAGTTGGCGCGATGCACTGAGACACCTCGGCCGCGCGTGATAAAGCCGACGATGTCGTCGCCCGTCACGGGGTTGCAGCAATGAGCCAGACGGACTAGCAGGCCGCTGTTGCTCTCGCCCTTGACGATAATGCCGTTACTGGCGCTCTTGCCGCGCTTTTGCGGCTTGCGGTTGGAGCCGCGAGCAGGCTGTTTCACGACCTCGGCGATAGCCTCGGCCTTGGTGAGCTGTTCCTCGGGCTTTGGGTCCAAGATTTGCTCGACCTTATTGCCCACAGCGCGCGGGGCGACCTTGCCCGCGCCAACGGCTGCAAAAAGGTCCTCGAGCTGCTTGAAGTTAAACTGCTCCGCCACGGCGTTGAGCGCACGCGTGGATCGTGGCGTAGAGATGCCATACCCGCGCTTACGCAGGTCCTTGGCCAGTATATCGCGGCCGGCGGCAGCGTCGTCATCCTTGGTCGCGGCGGCGAAATAACGGCGAATCTTTGACTTGGCCGAAGGTGTCTTGACGATCTTGAGCCAATCGCGCGACGGCTTAGAGCTCTTGTTAGTCAGAATCTCGACACGGTCACCCGTCTTGATCTCGTGCGTGAGCGGCGCCACCGCACCGTTGATTTTGGCGCCGACACAGTGGTTACCGACCTCGGTATGAACGGCGTAGGCAAAGTCGAGCGGTGTAGAGCCGGCACGAAGCGCCATGACCTCGCCCTTGGGCGTAAAGACAAAAATTTCCTGGTCGAACAAGTCGACCTTCAGCGAATGCAGGTATTCCTTGGCATCGGTGATCTCGTCAGACGCCGCCCAGTCGAGTGAGTGCTTGAGCCAGTTGATCTGGTCGTCCAGGCGCTGCGCATCGTTAGTCTTGGAGGCAGACGATCCGCCCGACTTCTTATACAGCCAGTGGGCAGCGATGCCATACTCGGCCTGCTCGTGCATTTCGTAGGTTCGAATCTGAATCTCGAGCGGACGGGCCGTGGGGCCGATAACCGTCGTGTGAAGCGATTGGTAGTTATTGACCTTGGGCATGGCAATATAGTCTTTAAAACGACCGGGCATGGGATGCCACAGGGTATGCACGGCACCAAGCGTGGAATAGCAATCGCGCACCGAATGAGTGATGACGCGCAGCGCCACCAGGTCGTAAATCTCGGAGAACTCCTTGCCCTTGCGCTTCATCTTTTGATAGATGGACCAATAGTGCTTGGAACGACCGTTGATCTGAAAGCCCTCAAGACCAATGCGATTGAGCTCATCGGTGAGCGTCTTGATGGTCTCGGCCAGATAACGCTCGCGAACCTCGCGCGACTCGGATACCATGCGCGCGATGCGCTGGTAGGCATCGGGCTCCAAGTAGAAAAAGGACAGGTCCTCGAGCTCCCACTTGATTGAACTCATGCCCAGGCGGTCGGCCAAAGGCGCGTACACGTCCATGGTCTCGCGTGCCTTAAACAGGCGGCGGTCCTCGCGCAGAGCGGCAAGCGTGCGCATGTTATGCAGGCGGTCGGCGAGCTTGACGATGATGACGCGGATGTCCTTGGACATGGCGAGGAACATCTTGCGCAGCGTAAGCGCCTGCTTCTCGTCCATGCTGTCGACTTCAATGTTGGTGAGCTTGGTCACGCCGTCGACGAGCCCTGCCACGGTTTCGCCAAACAGACCCGAAACATCGGCAAGCGAGGTCTCGGTGTCCTCGACGGTATCGTGCAGCAACGCGGCGCACACCACATCGCAGTCCATCTTGAGGTCAGCCAGAATGATAGCTACCTCGACGGGATGGTTAATGTACATCTCACCCGAGCGCCGCTTTTGGTTGCAGTGCTTCTCGGCAGCAAAGCAGTAGGCCTGCTCCACATTGGAGAAGTCGTCCTCGTTCATATATTTGAGGCACAGACGCTCCAGCTTGTCGTAGCTGTCCGCCATAATCTCGGGCGGCAGCTCATCGGCATGCTTATAGTGCTCCATCTCCGAAAACGGCTGGAGGGTGGAATCATGGGCGGTACGGGCTGCGGCGTCCATCGAGGTCCCCTTCCCCTAGGCCCGCGGTACGATCGGGCGGTTAACTTTGGCTAGCATATCAGAAGCGCACGAATCGAGTGCCCAGCTCCGAAAAGCCGTGAACTCCATGCGCGAGCGCAAGCCCTCCAAATAGCGAATTGACCTGCTTAATTGCACGCGACCGGGGTTTTCCGCCATCGCGATGCGACGCGTATCGTCAAACCCCGAAACGCGGCAGAAACCGAGTTCTTCGAAGATTCCCAGGCCGCTTTCCACCGAGCGCTCGTCGACCGGCGTGCGGGCATCGATGGCAAGACACATCTGCGCAATGTCGATATCGCTCGCGCAGAATGAATCGTCCCCCGTCTTGCCACGGTTGGAGCGCCACATGGTCTGCAGCGCTCGATAGAGAGTGACAAGCTCATCGCGCTCGGGCGCGTAACAATCGAGCAGGCGCTCATTAATACGAGCGTCACGCGACGAATAGAGCAGGTGAATCACGGCGGGCTGTCCATCGCGGCCGGCACGGCCACTCATCTGGTTAAACTCAATCGCACCAAACGGCATGTGGTAGAGCACGACATGACGGATATCGGGCAGGTTGACGCCCTCACCGAAGGCAGAGGTCGAAACGATGCAACTGAGGCTTCCGTCGCGAAACGCTTCCTCGACACGGCGGCGATCGGAGCGCGCAAGCCCGGCGTTATAGAACGCAATATGGGTCGCGCAGTCGGGCACGCGTTTGCGCAACGTCTTGGCAAGCGCCACGGACTGGTCGCGCGAGTTGACGTAGATGACGGTCTTTTCCCCCGTCGCCACAATCGACACCAAACGGTTCTCGCGACTTGCAAGATCGCGGTCGTCCTCGAGCTGCAGGTTCTCGCGCACCGTCTCGTCGACCACCGAGCGAGTGATCGGCAGCATGCGAGCAAGCTC
>CAJJYO010000139.1 GCA_905197385.1 uncultured Collinsella sp. | reverse complement strand
CCGTCGCCGGTCAGGCCCAGCGTGGCGATGGAATCCAGGAAGCACGCGGCCAGGCGGCCCAGACCGCCGTTACCGAGCGACGGCTCGACCTCAAACTCCTCAATCTTATTGAGGTCGTGGCCCGCGGCGGTGAGCTGGTCCTTAACCTCGTCATAGATGCCGAGGTCGATCATGTTGTTGATGAGCAGCTTGCCGATCAAGAATTCGGCGGAGATGTAATAGAGCTTTTTCTTGCCATTGTTGAGCGGGCAGGCGGCTGAGCGCTCCTGCACGAGCTTAACGAGCAGTTTGTAAATGCGACGGTCATCGAGCTGCTCGAGCGAGATGCCAAAAGACTGCTCGGCGAGTTCTGCGAGATCGATACGGGGCATGTTTCCTCCTGTAATGGGTTGATTACATGTCTGCAATTCATAAGAATCCCGCGCGAGGGGATTGGGGTGGCCTCGCGCGGGAAAAGCGGTCGCGTCCGCACGGTGGGGTGGGGTCGGACGCGGTGGCTCCTATTGGGGAAGCTCGATTTCGGCTTCCGACGGGATGCGGAAGTAGGTCTCAGTCCAGTCGGTAAGCTTGTGCTCGAGCTCGCGGGTGATGGCGCCATCGAGCATACGCCAGGTCCAGTTGCCGCCTAGGGTGGCAGGGGTGTTGATGCGCGCCTCATTGCCCAGGTTAAGCAGGTCCTGCATGGTGTAGATGCAGGTATCGCTCACGCTGGCGGCGATGGTTCGGTTGAGCGCGTCGGCTATGGACTCGCCTGCCTGCTGGTGGGTGTACAGGGCAGCCTGCTCGCGCTGACGCGGAGTGGCCGTACCCTCGAACCAACCGCGCGCCGTCTCGTTGTCGTGCGTGCCTACATAGGCGACGGTATTGGCGATGTAGTTATGCGGCAGGTAATACGAGTTGGTGCCCTCAAAGGCAAACTGCAAGATCTTCATGCCGGGGAAGCCCGAGGTGTCGCGCATATCGATGACGCCGGGGGTAAGGAAGCCCAGGTCCTCAGCGATAATAGGCAGCGTGCCGAGCTTTTCCTCGAGCGTCTTGAAGAGTTTGAGGCCGGGACCCTGTGTCCACGAACCGTAGGACGAGTCGGGCGAGGAGAACGGCACCTCCCAGTAGGCCTCAAAGCCACGGAAGTGGTCCAGACGGATAACGTCGTACATGTTGAGTGCGGCGCGGATGCGGCCTTCCCACCAGGAGAAGCCGTCTGCCTCCATGGCGTCCCAGTCATAGATGGGATTGCCCCAGTACTGGCCAGTGGCGGAGAACTGATCGGGCGGTGTGCCGGCGACACTGACGGGGTTGCCGGCGGCGTCGATCTTAAAGAGCTCGGGGCTTGCCCACATCTCGACGGAGTCGCGCGAGACGTAGATGGGCAGGTCACCGATGATCAGGATGTCGCGCTCGTTGGCATAGGCCTTGAGGCGGCTCCACTGACGATCGAAGAAGTACTGCGTCATCTGGTGGTAGAGCATGCGCGCCGGATGGTCGGCGCAGACCTTGGCGGAAGCCTCGCCGCGGGTGCGGAGCTCCGCGGGCCACTCCCAAAATGCCTTGAGACCGCACTCCTCTTTGACGGTCATGAACTCACAGTAGGGGATGAGCCAGTCCTCGTTGGCCTGGATAAAGTCATCGAAATCGGCCGGCTTGTCGGCAGCAAAGCGCTCAGCGGCGCGGTCGAGAATCTGACGGCGGCCGTCAAAGATAGCACCGTAGTCGACATTGCTGGGGTCGGATCCCAGATACACGCCATCGATATCGCGCTGCTCCAGATACCCTGCCTCGATAAGCTCAGCAAAGTCGATAAAGTTGGGGTTGCCTGCGCGGGCCGAGAACGACTGATAGGGCGAATCGCCATAGCTGGTCGTCGTAAGGGGCAGAATCTGCCAGTAATGTTGTTTGCACGAGGCGAGAAAATCGACGAAGTCGTAGGCATTCCAGCCAAAGCCGCCGATTCCGTATGGTCCGGGCAGAGATGAGACGGGCATGAGGACGCCGCTTGCACGCTCCATGAATGCGCTCACCAACCTTCTTGTTGTGGGGTCGGCCTGCCGATGGGTGTGCAGTCCGCCTCCGATGTTCTGATTCGGTACGCCTATTGTAAAACATGTTGTTTAAACATGTACAGGCAAGATAAAAAAGTTGGTCGATTTTCGGCGAATGGTTACATGCCATGAAAAAGCCCCGACCTCACAACGTGAGATCGGGGCAAGAGCGGTATGTAGGTTTTTGCTACTCGGCGTCGGCGAAGCCGTTGGGGTTGTGGCTCTGCCAGTTCCAGCTATCGCGGCACATGTCCGCGATGTCGTACTGGGCCTTCCAGCCCATCATGCGCTCGGCCTTGGAAGCATCGCACCAGTTGGCAGCGATGTCGCCGGCGCGGCGCTCGCGGATTACGTAGGGCAGCTCCTTGCCACAAGCCTTGGAGAAGGCGGCGACGACCTCGAGTACCGAGGTGCCGGTGCCGGTGCCCAAGTTAAAGATCTCGACGCCGGTCTTGCCGTTCATCCAGTTAAGGGCGGCAACGTGACCAGATGCCAGATCGCACACGTGGATGTAATCGCGCACGCCGGTGCCGTCGGGGGTGGGGTAGTCGTTGCCAAAGACCTGAACGGCCTCGAGCTTGCCCACGGCGACCTGGGCGACATAGGGCACCAGGTTGTTGGGGATGCCCTTGGGATCCTCGCCGATCAGGCCCGACGGATGAGCGCCAATGGGGTTGAAGTAACGGAGCAGCACGACGTCCCACTCGGGGTCGGCGGTGTGGACGTCCATAAGGATCTGCTCGATCATCCACTTGGTCCAACCATAGGGGTTGGTCGCGGGCTTCTTAGGATCCTCCTCGGTGACGGGCGGGTTGTCCGGGTCGCCATAGACGGTCGAGGAGCTCGAGAAGATGATGGACTTGCAGCCATGGTTGCGCATGACGTCGATGAGCACCAGGGTGTTCTCGATGTTGTTGTGGTAGTACTCGACGGGCTTGCTCACCGACTCGCCGACGGCCTTAAAGCCGGCAAAGTGGATGACGCGGTCGATCTGATGGGTATCGAAGATCTTGTTCATCGCGTCGCGGTCGAGCACGTTGGCCTCGTAGAAGGTGAGGTTCTTGGCGGCCTCGTCGCCCACGATGGTCTTGACACGGTCGACGGCGACGGAGCTGGAGTTGGAGAGATCATCGACGATGACGACCTGGTAGCCACCTTCGAGAAGCTGAACGACGGTGTGCGAGCCGATAAAGCCGGCGCCACCGGTAACGAGGACGCAGGTGTCTTTGGGGTCGAGTGCTTTGGACATGTAGTCTCCTATCGAATCAGGAACACTTCTTCAGGGGAGTATAGCGCAGGCAGGGACGCCCAAATCGTGCGCTGTGGGAAAAGCAGAGGATTGTGCTAACGTACTCATAGAAGAGCTTGCGTACGCATAACCTGATCTTTGGCATTTGCTTACGAGCCGCTGACCTTGTAGTTTCCTGCCGTTCGTGGAAATCGTTGGGACGCGCCATATGTACGCTAATATGTATGAGTTGAGCGACATATAAATAAGCATGTAACGGAGTACATATGTCACCAAACAGCGATTCCATCCTTTCCCAGGAGCTCTCGCGCCGCACTGCCCTCAAGGCCCTGTTCGGCACCGCTTCTGCGGCAGTTCTTTTTGGCCTGCCCGCTCGCGCCCATGCGGCGGAGGCTTCCAAAGAAACAACCGATAAACTGAATGCCGCCCAGGCCCAGCTCGACGAGGTTCAGGCCCAGCTCGACAGCATCGCAAATGAGTATGCGGCGCTGGCCAACAAGAATGCCCAGACCCTCAACGACATCGAGAATGTCCAGGGCAAGATTGACGACACGCAGGCCCAGATCGATGAAAAGAAGGCCGAGCTCAAGAAGAAGCGCAACGACCTTTCCGATCGCGTGGCCGCCAGCTACAAGTCCGGCGGCACGAACATCCTGTCGCTGCTGCTGGCCTCTGGCTCGTTTGAGGAACTCGTCGCCAACGCGCATTACGTTGAGAAGATCAACAAGAGCGACCGCGACGCCATCGAGGACATTCAGACCATCCAGGAAGAGCTCGATGCGCAAAAGACCGAGCTCGAGTCGCAGAAGGCCGACTTAGAGAAGCTCAAGGACCAGCAGACTGCCCAGATGCAGGACATGCAGGCCAAGCAGCAGGAAGTCCAGACGGTTCTGAACGGCCTCTCTGACGATGTCAAGGAGCTCATGGCTCAGCGCGATTCCGAGATCCTCGCTGCCGCCCAGGCTGAGGAGGCCGCTAGGAAGGCTGCCGCTGCCGCGGCCGCCGCGAACAAGAACAATTCCTACTCGGGTGGTTCGAGCTCGGGTGGCGGATCGTATGCGCCCGGAACTCCGCAGCAGAATGCCGGCTCGGGCAAGCAACAGGCCGTCGTCAACGCGTGCTACTCCACGCCTTCGCCGGGCCAGAACTGGTGCGCGGCGTGGGTCACCAATGTCTTCCGTAACGCCGGCGTTGGCTACTTTGGAGGCAATGCGTGCGACATGTTTAACGCCTGGTGCTATAGCTCCGACCGCTCGGCGCTGCAGGTGGGCATGATCGTGGCCGATTCCTCGCACAGCGGCACGGGTGCTCCGGGCCTTATCTACGGTCATGTGGGTATCTACGTTGGCGGCGGCATCGTTATGAGCAACGAGGGTGCCATTACATCGAAGTCGCTCGATTCGTTCATTAGCTTTTATGGTACTGGCTCTGGCGTGCGTTGGGGCTGGCTTGGCGGTATTGCGCTGTCGTAAAGCCGACTAGGCCGCGTGCCCGCCCGCAATATATTTGATTGCCTGCTCGGGCAGTCCTGCGCAAGACGAAGGCCACATTAAGTGGCCTTCTTTGCGTGCGGAACTC
>CAJJYO010000138.1 GCA_905197385.1 uncultured Collinsella sp. | reverse complement strand
AAAGCACTTAATGTGCTTTCCGTCTTGCGCAGGACTGTAGAGCAGCAAACTTAATATATTTCGCCGCCCCTCTGCCAAGCCCAAGCGACTCCACGCACTTTACCTGCGTAAACAATGTGAGTGAAATATGAATCTCGATGGATACGCCCGCAGCCGTGTATACTAAACAGCTGTGTGTAACCAGGGGAGTATTCTGGCTGGACAAAATGCCTGCTTAATAGGGTTGTCAGGTAGTCCGGGCGAAATACAAGGCTGGGGAGCACGTCGTGTAAGTAGTGGTCCTCTAGGGGCGTACGCTCGGTGGTGTACGCATTGTCCCAAGACCACGCGAGAGTTGGGATCATATCTTGATCAGCATGATTCTCGGCCGCAAGATTGGCATGACCCAGGTTTGGGACGAGGACGACAACGTCGTTCCCGTCACGGTCATCCAGGCTGGCCCCTGCGCTGTCTCGCAGGTTAAAACTCAGGCAACCGACGGCTATGACGCCGTCCAGATCGGTTTCGGCGACATCAAGGCCAAGAACGTGAACAAGCCCATGGCTGGTCACTTCGCCAAGGCTGGCGTCGAGCCTGTCCGCTTCCTTCGTGAGGTCCGCGTCGAGAACGGCGAGGAGCACAAGGTCGGCGAGGTCGTCACCGTCGCTGATTTCGCTGATGTCGAGAAGGTCGACGTCATCGGTACCTCCAAGGGTAAGGGCTTCCAGGGTCGCATCAAGCGCTGGGGTCAGCGCCGCGGTCCTATGACGCATGGTTCTCACTTCCAGCGTCACCCCGGTTCTATCGGTCAGTGCGCCTATCCTGCGCGCGTCCTCAAGGGCGTCAAGATGGCCGGTCACATGGGTAACGAGCGCGTTACCGTCAAGAACCTTTCCGTTGTCCGCATCGATGCCGAGCAGAACCTCATCTTGGTCAAGGGCGCTGTCCCGGGTGCCAAGAATGGTCTCGTCGCCATCCGTATGGCCTAAGGGCCCAGCCCATTTAGCCCAGCGTCATACCAAGGAGAACACTTAAATGGCAAAGTTTGAAGTAAAGAACAGCGAGGGCAAGAAGGTCGCCGAGGCCGAGCTCGCCGCTGAGGTGTACGGCATCGAGCCGAACATCCACGTTATGCACCACATCGTCAAGTGCCAGATGGCCTCTTGGCGTCAGGGCACCCAGTCTGCTAAGGGTCGCTCTGAGGTTTCCGGTGGCGGCAAGAAGCCTTGGCGTCAGAAGGGCACCGGCCGTGCCCGCCAGGGTTCCATCCGTGCTGCCCAGTGGCGTCACGGTGGCGTTGTCTTCGCCCCCAAGCCCCGTTCCTACGCTAAGCGTATGAACAACAAGGAGGTCAAGCTGGCTATGCGCTCCGCGCTGTCCGCCAAGCTGGCCGATGGCGAGCTCGTGCTCGTCGACGACTACGGCTTCGAGAAGCCTTCCACCAAGGCTGCCGTCGCCATGCTCAAGGCCCTCGGTCTTGAGGGCAAGCGTCTGACCATCATCGTTCGCGATGAGGACGTCAACGCCTACCTGTCGTTCCGCAACATTCCCAAGACGTTCATCATCACCGCTGACGAGGCCAACACCTACGATCTCGTCAACAACAACGCTGTGCTGATGCCCGCCGACATCGCCGCTCACTTCGGGGAGGTGCTTGCATAAATGACCGCCCACGAGATCATCATCCGTCCGATCGTGTCCGAGCGTTCCTTCTCCGGCATGGAGCTGAACAAGTACACGTTCGAGGTCGCCAAGGATGCTAACAAGTATCAGATCAAGGACGCTGTCGAGGAGATCTTCGGCGTCAAGGTCGTTCGCGTGAACACCCTGACGGTCAAGCCCAAGACCAAGCGCGTGCGCTATGTCGCCGGCAAGACCCGTTCTTGGAAGAAGGCCATCGTCACGCTGGCCGAGGGCGACACCATCGAGGTCTTTGGCAACCAGGCCTAAGACTCGCTGCTGTTGAGTGAGCTCATGCCTCCCAAATAGGGGAGGCGGGAGCTCAAGGTTTTGGGCGTATAAAATGGACACGCCCGGAACCGTGTATACGTCCGGTGTCATCGCACCCGAGGCAGAACCTCGAATCCCTGTCTGCGATGGCTAACGGATTCCTATTGAAAGGGATTGTAATGGCTGTAAAGCACCTTAAGCCGACCTCCGCTGGTAGGCGTTGGCAGACGATCTCCGACTTCTCCGAGATCACCTGCACCAAGCCCGAGAAGTCTCTTCTCGAGCCCCTGCCCAAGAAGGCCGGTCGTAACAACAACGGCCGCATCACCACCCGCCACCAGGGCGGCGGCGTGAAGCGTCGTTACCGCGTGATCGACTTCAAGCGCAACAAGGACGGCGTGCCCGCCAAGGTTGCCACGATCGAGTACGATCCGAACCGTTCCGCTCGCATCGCTCTGCTGCACTACGCTGACGGTGAGAAGCGCTACATCCTGGCCCCCAAGGGCCTCGAGGTCGGTCAGACCATCATGTCCGGTTCTGACGCCGACATCAAGCCGGGCAACGCTCTGCCCCTCGCCGACATCCCCGTCGGTACGCTCATCCACGCCGTCGAGTTCCAGCCGGGCAAGGGCGCCGCTATCGCCCGTTCCGCCGGTAACTCCTGCCAGCTGATGGGTAAGGAGGGCAAGTACGCCATCGTCCGTATGCCTTCCTCCGAGATGCGCCGCATCCTCGTTACCTGCCGCGCCACCGTCGGTGAGGTCGGCAACGCCGATCACTCCAACATCGTCATCGGCAAGGCCGGCCGTAAGCGTCACATGAACGTGCGCCCGACCGTCCGCGGTACCGTCATGAACCCTGTCGACCACCCGCACGGCGGTGGCGAGGGCAAGAACCACACCTCTGGTCGTCCCTCTGTTACCCCCTGGGGTAAGCCGACGAAGGGCCTTCGTACGCGCAAGAAGAAGAAGGTCTCGAACCAGCACATCATTCGTCGCCGTAAGAAGTAATTTCGGATACCGAGTTTTAGGAGAAAGCACTTATGAGCAGAAGTCTCAAAAAGGGCCCGTTCGTGGAGACTCGCCTTCTCTCGCGTATCACCGCGATGAACGAGGCTGGCAAGAAGGACGTCGTGAAGACCTGGTCCCGCGCGTCCACCATCTTCCCCGAGATGGTTGGTCACACCATCGCCGTCCACGACGGCCGCAAGCATGTGCCCGTGTATGTTACCGAGTCCATGGTTGGTCACAAGCTCGGCGAGTTCGCGCCGACTCGTACGTTCCGTGGCCACAAGGCCAAATAGGGGGTTAACCGTAAATGGCAACTAAGTCTATTGAAACTGAGGCCACCGAGGTTCGCGCCGTCGCTAAGTACGTGCGTGTTTCCCCCAGCAAGGCCCGCCTGGTGGTCGATCTGATCCGCCGCAAGCCTGTCGCTCAGGCCTTCGACATCCTCCACTTCTGCGACCGCGCCGTCGCCGTGGATGTCGAGAAGGTTCTCCGTTCCGCCGTTGCGAACGCCGAGAACAACAACGGTCTGCGTGCCGACAACCTGGTTGTCGCCGCTGCCTATGTTGACGAGGGTCCGACGCTTAAGCGCATCCGTCCCCGCGCCAAGGGTTCCGCTTCTCGCATTCTGAAGCGTACTTCCCACATCACCGTCGTCGTTGCTCCTCGAAAGGAGGCGTAAAGCTGTATGGGTCAGAAAGTCTACCCCACCGGCTTCCGTCTTGGCATCACCGAGAACTGGCGCTCCCGCTGGTTCGCAGAGAAGGATTACGCTAAGACCCTCGGTAACGATCTCGAGATCCGCAAGTACCTCGAGAAGCGTCTTTCCCGCGCAGCTGTCTCCCGCGTCGAGATCGAGCGCGCTGGCGACAAGGTGAAGGTCATTATCCTCACCGCTCGCCCCGGCGTTGTCATCGGTAAGAAGGGTGCCGAGATCGATACCCTCCGCACCGAGCTCGAGAAGGTCGCTGGCGTCTCCAAGGGCCAGCTCTCCGTCGACGTTGTCGAGATCAAGCGCCCCGAGCTCGACGCCAACCTCGTTGCTCAGTCTATCGCCGAGCAGCTCGAGGGCCGCGTTGCCTTCCGTCGCGCTATGCGCAAGGCTGTCCAGTCTGCCCGCAAGGCCGGCGCTAAGGGCATCCGTATCCAGTGCTCCGGTCGTCTCGGCGGTGCCGAGATGGGCCGTCGTGAGTGGTACCGTGAGGGTCGCGTGCCTCTGCACACCCTCCGTGCCAAGATCGACTACGGCACGGCTGTCGCCAGCACCACCATGGGCGCTTGCGGCGTGAAGGTCTGGATCTACCTGGGCGAGAAGCTCCCGGGCCAGCCTGTTCCCAACCCTGCACTCGAGGGCTCTTCCCGTCCTCGTCGTCGTAACTCCGAGAGGAGGGGTCAGTAGTGCTTGCCCCTAAGCGTATTCTTCACCGCAAGGTGCAGCGTGGCTCCATGAAGGGCCAGGCCAAGGGTAATACCGAGCTGCATTTCGGCGAGTTTGGTATCCAGGCTCTCGAGGCCCATTGGATCACCAACCGTCAGATCGAGGCCGCTCGTATTGCCATGACCCGCTACATGAAGCGTGGCGGTCGTGTCTACATCACGATCTTCCCCGATAAGCCCATCACCAAGAAGCCTGCCGAGACTCGCATGGGTTCTGGTAAGGGTAACCCCGAGGAGTGGGTGGCCGTCGTCAAGCCCGGCCGCATCATGTTCGAGGTCAAGGGCGTGCCTGAGGAGGTCGCTCGCGAGGCTCTGCGTCTTGCACAGCACAAGCTTCCCATCAAGACCAAGATTGTTGCTGCCAAGAACGCTGAGCAGCGCATCGAGAAGGAGATGGCTGAGGAGGCCGCTCTCGAGGCCAAGTGGGCTGCTGAGGACGCCGCCGCCGCCAAGGAGGAGAACTAATGAAGCCCGCAGAGATTCGTGAGCTCTCGGACGCTCAG
>CAJJYO010000137.1 GCA_905197385.1 uncultured Collinsella sp. | reverse complement strand
AATCGGGTCGAAGGGATTGCCGACGACCTCGAGCGCGCCGCTAACGATGCGGCGCATCCACGCCTGGCTCACGCCATCGCTCACGTAATGGACCGGCAGAATGGTGCCCGCGGCACGCCCACCCTCGAGCTTTTCGAAATGCGGAGAGGCCATCTGCTTAAAGCCGTAGGCAAACTCGACCTTACCCATCACGGCCAGGCGGTCGCCCTGTTTGAGCTGCTGGGCGATCCATGGCTGACGGAAAAAGGCGACTTGTAGCACGCCCGTCTCGTCCACCAGCGAGACCTCGGTCACCTGCATCCGCGGGCGGGGCTGCTTTTGGACGATACGATCGACCGTGGCGACTATCGTGCACACAGTACCGATGGGAGCCATCTCGATGGACCAGGAGCGCGTGAAGTCGAGATATCGGTGAGGGATATGGAGAAGGAGGTCCCCCACCGTCCGAATTCCCAGACGGCGAAGGGCCTCCTCACGTTTACCCGAAACATATTTGAGTCGCGCGATATCCTCGTCGAGCGCATTGCTCTGGGCAAAGCGCTCCGAGACGCGCGGCACGGAGCACAGCTCGGACATGGGCAGATGCCTACTCGATCGAAAAGATCACGGGATAGAGCGGCTGCTCGCCACGATGGGCGTCGATCTCCAAGTCAGGCTGAGCCTCCTCGATGGCGTCGACGATCTCCTGGAAGGCCTCATCGGACAGCTCCTCGCCGGCCAGAATCGTCAGCGCGTCGCCCTCCTCATCCTCCTGCATGCGGTTGATGCAGTCGAGCGTGACCTGCTTCACATCGGAGCCGACCACGTCGATGGAGCCGGCAATGATACCCATGACGTCACCGGAATGAATCGGAGAGCCATCGGAGGCGCTGGAATCGCGCACGGCACGGGTGACCTCGCCATCGCGAACCTCGCTGATGGCGTCGACCATGGCGGCAACGGCATCCTCGAGCTCGGAATCGGGCAGGACTGCGAACAGCGCGGAGAACGCCTGCGGGACGGTCTTGGTGGGAACGACGGCGACCTTCTTGTCGGTGCAGGCAGAAGCGGCGGCCTCGGCAGCCATGCGAATGTTGCCGTTATTGGGCAGGATGATGACCGAGGTCGCGTTGACCTGGTCCACCGCGCCGAGCAGGTCGGCGGTCGAGGGGTTCATGGTCTGGCCACCCGAGACGATCACGTCAACGCCGAGGGACTTGAGGATGTCGGCCTCGCCCGAACCGGCGGCAACGGCGACAAATCCCAACGCCTTAGCGGGCTCGGCAGCCTTCTCCTGGTCCTCATGAATCTTGGCGGTACGGTCGTGGGCCTCCATCTCCATGTTGTGGATAAAGACCTCGTAGATCTGACCAAGCTGCAGCATGTGCTCGAGCACCAGGTTGGGGGTGTTGGAGTGCACATGGATCTTGTAATCGGGGTAGGCACCCACGAGCAGCTCGCAGTCGCCCATGGAGCCCAGGAACTTAAGGCACTCGTCCTCGTCAAAGGGAGCGTCGGCCTTAAAGAGGAACTCGTTGCAGTAGCGGAACTCCGAGCCCTCCCAGTCGTCGTTGGCCTCGATCTCAACGCGACCAAGGGCCGCGTCACGGGCAGAGCCAGCGGAATCAAACGTGGCGGAGAAATCCTCGACGACGGTGCTGCGGCCAAGCGCGGCGGCAACAAAGTTCTCAAGGAAGATGGCAAAGCCAAAAGCGCCGGAGTCGACCACGCCGTTCTCCTTCAGAACAGGCAGCAGGTCGGGCGTGCGGGCGACGGACTGGTAGGCCTCGACGACGATGGCATCGAGCGCGTCCTCGGCCGAGAACTTCTTCTTTTCGCACTCGTCAGCCTTGGTCGAGACATCGCGCAGCACCGTGAGGATCGTGCCCTCGATGGGCTTACGAACGGCCTGGAAGGCGACCTTGACGGCGCGACGGAAGGCGAAGTTGGCGGACGTGATGGGCTCATCGGCAGAAACGAGACCCTCGGCAACACCGCGCAGGATCTGCGAGGTGATGACGCCGGAGTTGCCGCGGGCACCCATCAGGGAGCCGTGAGTGATGGCGCCTGCGATGGCCTCCATATCGGCATCGGCGGGAAGGGCGGAAAGCTCCTTGGTCACCGAGGCGAGCGTGAGCGACATGTTGGTGCCGGTATCGCCGTCGGGTACGGGAAAGACGTTGAGCTTGTTGATCTCCTCGGCCTTGTCGGAAACGGCAGCCGCAGCGATCGGAAAACAGGTGCGAATGGTCTTTGCAATCATGGGTATTTGAATCTCCGTTTTCGGATGCTAGTTCAGACGGCTCTTGAGCGCGTCGATGTGAATGCCGATCTTAAGGCTGGCGGGATCGATCTGGGCGATTTCCTGCAGGGTGAAGGCAACGGAGCTCGAAAGATTGTGGCAGACGGACTTCATGTTGACGCCGTTCTCGAGCACGACGTGAAGATCGACCGTAAGGCCGTTCTCGTCGGCGGAGACAAGTACGCCTTTGCGGAGGCGCTGGCCGGCAAGCAGGCGCACGCTCTCGGCGCCCTGGAGTTGTTCGGCCATACCGACGACGCCATAGCACGTCATCGCGGCATAACCGGCAATATCGGCAATAACGTCGTTCGAGACGCTCAGGCTGCCGTTAATGGTCTCAGACACAAGAATCTCCTTATCTGGTGCTCGCGGCACCATCTCGTGGGAGCAATCATTGCAATATTCTACAACGAGCGCGCCATGTTGAGGTGGTGGGTCCCGGGATTACATCCTCGACACGAAATGTTGATACGGCAACGTTCGCGCGAGGCGATCGCGGCATGAAAAAACCCGCCGCATAAGCGACGGGTTTTACAACCTGGCTCCCCGGGTAGGACTCGAACCTACAACAGCGCGGTTAACAGCCGCGTGCTCTACCATTGAGCTACCGAGGAATAGGTGCGTGCTCTCAAGCAACGAAGTTTATTATACGGACGAATCAGCTCAGGGCAAGAACTTTTTTGAGAATTTTTCCGACCTAGTCATTGGGGACGTCCCCAATGACTACATAAAAGCGCCCCCAAGCGGGTGTGCTTGAGGGCGCTTCTTGCTTGACTAGCTTTCGATGTAGTCTTTGAGCTTGCTACTACGGCTCGGGTGACGGAGCTTGGCCAGGGTCTTGGACTCGATCTGGCGAATACGCTCGCGCGTGACACCAAACTCGCGGCCGACCTCCTCGAGCGTACGAGGATGTCCGTCGACAAGGCCAAAGCGCAGCTCGATAACCTTGCGCTCACGATCGGCAAGCGAGTCGAGCACCTGGGTGAGCTGCTCCTGCAGCATGGAGAAGCTGGCGGCATCGGGCGGAACGATAGCCTGGGAGTCCTCGATGAAGTCGCCCAGCTGGGAATCCTCTTCCTCGCCGATGGGAGTCTCGAGCGACACGGGCTCCTGCGAAATCTTCTGGATCTCGCGGACACGGTCGGCACTCATGTCCATCTCGGCACCGATCTCCTCGGGGGTCGGGTCGCGACCCAGGTCCTGAAGAAGCTGGCGCTGCACGCGGACGAGCTTGTTGATGGTCTCGACCATGTGCACGGGAATACGGATGGTACGGGCCTGGTCGGCGATAGCACGCGTGATAGCCTGACGGATCCACCACGTGGCGTACGTGGAGAACTTAAAGCCCTTCTGGTAGTCGAACTTCTCGACGGCGCGGATCAGACCGAGGTTGCCCTCCTGGATCAAGTCCAGGAACAGCATGCCGCGACCAACGTAGCGCTTGGCGATAGAGACGACCAGACGCAGGTTGGCGCTGATGAGCGCCTGCTTGGCCTCGAGACCGACGTTCTCGATACGGGTCAGGCGACGCATCTCGGCGCGGGTGAGCTCGATCTCGCCCGCCTCGGCGGCCTCGAGCTTCTCGGTGGCCTCGAGACCGGCCTCGATCTTCATAGCCAGATCGACCTCTTCGGAAGCGGTCAGCAGGTCGACCTTGCCGATCTCCTTAAGGTACATACGAACCGGGTCGCCGGTCAGCATTACCGTGGAGGCATCGATACCGCGCACGCGCGAGCGCGAACGGGACGTGCGCACGGTGCGCTTCTTCTTGTTCTTAGAAGAACCCATCTCGGCGTCGGCCTGACGGGCCATCTTAAGCTCGTGATCGTCGAGCGAGCCGGAATCGTGCTCGTCGTCATCGAAATCGTCGGTATTGCTATCGTTATCGTCATCGTCGACGTCCATGGGGGCGTCGTCGTTTCCGCTCGCGGAGATAATCTGGATGCCGCTGTTGCGCAGCGCGGAATACACCGCGTTGAGCTGCTCATCAGACACATCGATATCCTTCAGGGCGACCTGAATCTCGTCCTCGGTTACCGAAGTCCTGTTTGAGCCGTTGCCCATGAGCTTTGCAACGTAGGATTCCAGCCCAGTACCCGTGCTCTCACTCTTTTTTGGCACAGATTCTCCCTTCATAGTCCACAGGACTCATTACTTTAGCACACACATTGACGTCTATACCCAAAATTCAGACTGGATATAGGCGCGAATACGCTGGTTGACCACAACATCTAGGCTTGGTCTGCGCCCGCTGTCTCCAAACCGATCAAACGGAACGGGTCTGCCACGCCGCCGATCGACTTTTGTAGCTCACGCTGGCGCTGAGAATCTTGCATCGCTTGCATCGTCAGCACACGGCGCGCCTCGTCGTCGAGAGACCGGTCCTGACGTAGCTTGGCCTGTGCGGCGCGCATGCGGCGCTTGATGGTGTAGAGCTCGAGGGTGTCGAGCATAAACACGATGTTCGTCTCGGTGGGGTGCTTACTCGTCGACGAGATGCGCCCGGCGCTAACAAGGGAGGCCGCCTCGGGGCACACCGCGCGCGCCGCATCCATGCACGCCGTGGGATCGGTGCCCGGCGGCGTCGCGAGCACGGCCCACGCGATGGACTCGTGGCGCGG
>CAJJYO010000136.1 GCA_905197385.1 uncultured Collinsella sp. | reverse complement strand
CTCATCGACGATGCCGACGCCATCATCGTCGGCATCGGCTCGGGTATGTCGAGCGCCGCCGGGTTCAACCATTACAACCATGCGGGCATGACGTGTGCCGGAATGGCGGACTGGCAGAAAGCCTTTGGCTTCAAGAGCCTTTTCGACGGCTTCTATCACCTCTACCCCAGCCTCGAGCAGCAATGGGCCTACTACGCGCGATACATCGATTTCATGCTGCGCGAGCCGGCCTCACAACCCTATCTCGACCTGCGGTCCCTCATCGGCCATAAGGATTACTTCATCCTGAGCACCAATGTGGACACCCAGGTTGAGAAGACGTTTCCTGCCGAGAGGACCTGCAACTATCAGGGAAGCTTCGCACACCTTCAGTGCAAGCAACCATGCTGCGACGAGATCTTCGATGCGAGTCCCTACGTCGAGCGCATGCTCGCAGGCATGGCGGGGTTCGAGATCCGCAGCGAGAATGTCCCCCGATGCCCGCACTGCGGTTGGCAGCTTGTGCCGTGGGTGCGCGACGACACGTTTTTGCAGGGCACGGCATGGCGCAAGGGCCTCGAACGATATGAGCACTTCGCGCGCGAGCGTGGTAGTAGCCGCGTGCTGTTGCTGGAGCTCGGCGTGGGCGAGATGACCCCCGGCATCATCACGCTCCCGTTCTGGAGCATGACCGCAAAGCTACCGGATGCGCACCTACTGAGCGTAAACATCTCGGGCGACTCGGCCCCGTTGCAGCTCGGAAACAAGGCGGAGGCGATTCGGGCCGATTTGCGCACGCTGCTCGCGGCGGCGCGGGTGACGAAGGTATTTAAGCCTCCTTGTCAGTCGCTGTAAGGTATTCCTCGTCGTCCACGGGCTCCAACCACTCGTTGGAGGTCTCCTCACCCGGAACCTCCAGCGCGAGATGGGAGAACCAGCTGTCGGGCGCGGCTCCGTGCCAATGCTTTACGCCCGCGGGAATATTTACTACATCGCCAGGGCGCAGCTCCTGTGCCGGTTTGCCCCATTCCTGATAAAACCCTCGACCAGCCACGCAGACGAGGATCTGTCCGCCACCGCTTTTGGCGTGATGGATGTGCCAGTTGTTGCGGCAGCCGGGCTCGAACGTAACGTTGTAAATGCCGACCTGCTCGGTGGAAAGGGGCACGAGGTAGCTTTGCCCGATAAAGTACTTCGCAAATGCGTCGTTGGGGGCACCGATGGGAAAGGCCATCTCGTTTTGGTGTCGGGCCTTTGCGTCGGCGCCGTCATCTTCGTCCGCCCAGACCTCCTTCGCCATGCGAAAGGCCGCCCACGCCTTGGGCCATCCCGCGTAAAACGCCGCATGCGTAAGGATTTCCGCTATCTCAGCCCTGGTCACCCCGTTGCTCTTTGCGGACATCAGATGATATTGGAACGAAGAGTCCGTCAGCCCCTGCGCCATTAGGGCCACCACCGTCACCACGCTGCGGTCTCGAAGGGAAAGCCCATCTTCTCGGCTCCACACCTCGCCGAACAGCACATCGTCATTGAGCTGAGCGAATTTGGGGGCAAAATCCCCCAGGGCGTCTCTGCCCGCCGTCTGTTTAATTGCCATGATCGATTTCCTCCTATCGATGGTTCTGGACACGAATCTGTTTACGCATGGCCAAGTGGCCCGCCTAGATTCCCATGCCCATTCGTCGCGCCTGCTCAAGAGCAGGGTGCCCAGCGATTTCGCCCACGCCGTTCACGCCGCCGGCGAAAACCGTTTTGCCCATTACGGACCACCCCTTGCGCTACCGATTTGTATTGACGAGAATGAAGGTAATACCTAAACCTAACTTTAGGTCAAGGAATGAATTCGAGATTTATTCGGAGGGGCCATGTACACAATCGGACAGGTGGCGGAAATGTTCGGCTTGCCCGCCTCAACGCTGCGGTATTACGACAAGCAGGGATTGTTCCCGGGGCTGGAGCGGACGTCCGGCATTCGCCAATTTGGCGATACGGAACTCGAGGCGCTTCGGGTCATCGAATGTCTGAAGAAAGCGGGGATGGAGATCAAGGACATCCGTCTGTTCATGGAATGGTGTGCGGAGGGCCCGTCCACTTACCCCCAGCGCAAGGCCATGTTCGAGGAGCGGAAGGCCCACATGGAGTCGGAAATCGCGAACATGAACCGTGCGCTGGATATGCTGAGATTCAAATGCTGGTACTACGAGCAGGCGATTCAAGATGGCAGCGAGGATAGGCTGGAAGCGCTGATTCCCGACAATTTGCCGGAAGAAATCAAAGGCGCCTACGAGAACGCGCACGCTCGATAATGCCGACCGATCTCAAGGGAATTCGGTGAGGAGTCCTCTTCGGTTAGTGATGTACTTCTTTCCCTTGATGTCGTAGCGCTTCGCCTCATAGAAGACGAAGGCGTCACGGAGGTAGGAGATGTAGCGCCCGACGATGACGTGGTTGGTGGGAACCTTGTTGGCGTCGAGGACGTTGGCGATGTTGTTGGGCGAGTTGAGGTTGCCGGAGTTGTCCATCATGTACTCGGCCAGCCTCTCCAACACGGTGGAGTCGGTACGTATTGCGGTCTACCCAAGCCATAATCCACTCCTTCTCGGTTTCGAAACTCGATTATTTCTAAAGTTTCGAAACCGAGAAGGCAATGTACACAAGGATGCATCGAGGAGCGAATCCCAGTAGCGCCATGTCAGCAGCGATGCCGGGCGCATTCGCACGTGCCACAATCCAACCACCAGAGATGAAAACACAGTCCCCGTCGGGTAGTCGTGGGCGTGCGCTAGTCCGCATCAGTAACCTGCCTCCTTGGTTGTCCCTTCTCTGCATGGTCATCTACATAAAGGAGGAACCAACCATGCAGATCAGCGTGTCGTCCACCCTGACCGTATATCACGACGGTCAATTCTGGGTCGGGCTGGCGGAGCACGTCGAGAGCGGAAGGTATGGCGTCGCCCGCATCGTCTTCGGCGCGGAGCCGTCCGATGAGGAGATTCTGCGATTCGTTACAAGCGAATGGGAGAAGCTCTCGTTCTTCGGCGACAAGGCCACCGAAACAAGCAAGCCCGCGAAGAACCCCAAGCGGCGCGCTCGCGAGGCAGCGAAAGCCCTTAAACGGCCCGCGGTGAGCACCAAGGCGCAACAGGCGCTCGCGGCACAGCGGGAAGCAATGAAGCGGGAGTCGGCTCAAGCAAGAAGTCAGCGTCGCGCGGATGAGGCGGAGACGCGCTTCGAGCAGCGAAAGTTGAAGCGCAAGCAGAAGCATCGCGGGCATTGATCGCCATTTGCAGCAAGGCAAACCATATACAGCAGCGGCGCCAGTTCCACTTGAAGCCGACGCCGCGTAGACGCTGATGGTGACGGCTATGCACGGGCACGGGCGCGCCACCGCACTTCACAGCTTGTTTCTCAAGTATTTGGGACGCACACGCGGCGTTCAAAAATGCGGAGCGACTCCGCATGGCTCGAGACTGAGCCGAGATGCCCTACTTCTCGCCCTCCAGCAGCCCCACGATGCGGTCGATGTCGACGGCAAAGCGAGGCCTTCCCTCGCGCTCGTAGCGGTCAAGGTATGCCTGGCACTCGGAGACAATGCGCTTGGTGTTGCCATCGATGATGCGCTGGAGCGTCTCGTAGTAGGCCGAGCCCTCGGTCCTGAAGCGGCGCTGGTGGGCCTTGGTTATGGGGAACATCTTGATGTAGTGGATGCCGTGGCGGCAGCCGGGGCGCGTCGTGGGGCGGGGTGGCAACGCAAAGTACTGGTCTTTGGGCACGTTAGGGGCGATGTTGGAACGCAGCGGCACAGCGAAGTCCCTGCGCTTTCCGCGGAAACGCAGCCTCACCACCACGATGCAGGGGCGATTGTGCTTAAGCATGAGCTCGCGGTCGCCATCGACGAGGTCGAAGAAGTCCTGGGAGATGGATACGATCTTCATCGGTTGCGCCCCCCCTTCATACGAAGCGGGGCCCGCATCGCTGCAGGCCCCTACAGGTGGGCGATATTCTACGCCTTGCGGCACCCCGTCGCCCACGGAGGTTAAACGTACACGTAAGCCGTACTCTGAAAGCCGCGGCTTCCGGCAAGTAGTTTATACCACGAAAGGTCGCTTTCGATGCGCCTAGCTCGCAAAATAACACTCGCTGGGCCGTCACCCCTGATCTTCTCGACCGTCTCCTCCGGGTACTTATTGCGTGCCACGGGCACCTCCGTCCTTGTTATCGCGATAAACATACCATGAGTGGCGTACGGGTCGAAAAGGGCTGGCGCCAAAAGAGCCCAACGGCCGTTACAGCTTCGTTAGAAACGCGCCCCACCATGGATGGTGAACCCGAAAGGTAAGGCGCACGGGCACGGCGACTCGGCCCGCGCACCCGGAAGAGAAAGGACGAACCCATGGGTTACATGCTCGAGACGCGCGGGCTCACCAAGCGCTTCGGCAGTGGCGACCAGGCGCAGGACGCCGTAGCCGACGTGAGCCTTCATATCCGCGAGGGCGAGGTGTACGGGCTGCTCGGCCCCAACGGCGCCGGCAAGTCGACAACGCTCAAGATGATCTGCGGGATGCTGCGGCCGACGGTCGGGGAGATCCTCTTTGCCGGGCACGCCTGGCGCCGCGAGGACCTCTACGCAATCGGCAGCCTCATCGAGGAGGCGCCGCTCTACCCCAACCTCACCGCGCGCGAGAACCTGCGCGTGCGCACCACGCTGCTGGGCCTTCCCGAGAGCCGCGTAGATGAGGTGCTCGCCGCCGTGGACCTCGCGGACACCGGGAAGAAGCGCGCCGGGCGCTTCTCGATGGGCATGCGGCAGCGCCTGGGGCTCGCGCTGGCGCTGATCGCCCGGCCACGTCTGCTCGTGCTCGACGAGCCTACCAACGGCCTCGACCCCATCGGCATCGAGGAGCTGCGCGACCAGATCCGCGGCTTCGCGGCGGCGGGCACGACGGTGATCGTCTCG
>CAJJYO010000135.1 GCA_905197385.1 uncultured Collinsella sp. | reverse complement strand
AGGCGGCAGCCGTGCCGGCAAGATGGAGCAGCATGCCGCCGGCAAGCCGAACGTCGCGGCCGAGCACTGCATTGGCTGCCGTGCCTGCGAAAAGATCTGCGCGCACAACGCTGTTTCGTTCAACGACACCCGCGAGCGCGAGCTTGCCAGCGGCGCTACTCGCACGGTGCACGTGGCCAGCATCGACCACGATCGCTGCGTGGGCTGCGGACGCTGCATTGCGGCATGCAACCAGGACTGCATCAAGCCCGGCTATGACGCCGCGGCCGACGTGCTCAACTGCAAGATCGCCGAGTACACCAAGGCCGTCGTCGACGGGCGCCCGAGCTTCCACATTTCGCTCGCCATGGACATCAGCCCCAACTGCGATTGCCATCCCGAAAACGACACACCTATCGTCAACGATATCGGCATGTTCGCGAGCTTCGACCCGGTCGCCATCGACCAGGCCTGCGCCGATGCCGTCATGGCATCCGAGCCGCTGCCCAACACCGAGCTCACCGACAGCGCGGCCAAGATGGAGCACAACCACGAGCATCTGGAGGGCGAGCAGGCCAAGGACCCCTTCTGCATCACGCATCCCGACACCGATTGGCGCGCGTGCATCGCGCATGCCGAGAAGATCGGCCTGGGCACGAGCGAGTACGAGCTCATCGAGGTCAAGTAGCACCTTTCTATTGGACAAAATAAGCGCCTTTGTAGCGTAAGTTGAGCAAAAGCCGCCCGTGAGCACAGCGCCCACGGGCGGCTTTTTGGAAGTGCGAGGAAAATCGAATAGCGCCGACCACAAACCGATTTTTGGCAACAAAACCCCAGACGTTGCTTTTTGCCTAAAAATACTCGTCGAGGAAGTCGTTGACCGTGTTCCAGTAGAGTTCGGGGTCGACCTGCGCGCTCTTGGCGTGGGTGGCGCCATGGACGGTGAGCTTTTGCTTGACCTTGCTGGCGCACGCGTCGTAGTTTTGGTCGAGCATGCTGTACGGCACAAAGGTGTCTTGGTCACCGTGGATAAACAGCATGGGAACCGTCGCGCGCTTGAGCTGTTCCACGCTGCTCGCCTTATGAAAGTCGTAGCCCGCGCGCACGTTGCACACCAAGTTTGCTACATCGAGCAATGGAAAGCTGGGCAGGCCGAACACGTCCTTGAGCTGCAGAGAAAACTCGTCCCAAACACTCGTATAACCGCAGTCCTCGATAATGCATTTCACGTTTGCGGGCAGAGATTCCCCCGCGACGTTCATGGCGGTCGCCGCGCCCATGGATTCGCCAAAGACCAGGATGCGCGCCTTGGGGTCAGCCTGAACGATTCGCTCGATCCATGCGACGATGTCGAGGCGTTCGGGCCAGCCCATGCCGATATAGTCGCCGCCGGAGCGCTCGTGGGCGCGGGCGGCGGGTGCGAGTACGTTCATGCCGCGGTCGTGGAATCGCTTGACGTATCGGGCCATACCGATGGGCTCGTTGGTATATCCATGCAGGCAGACGGCGTAGTCGTGTGCGCTCTCCGACGCAGCAAAATACCAGGCGGCAAGCTCGGTCCCATCGTCCGCGGTGAGGCTGCTGCTCTCGCGGTTCTCCTTAAACCACGCCCGCGCCTCGGTATCCTCGGCATCCGGCTGCTCACCTTCTTTGTCGTTCTTGCTATCCTGCATCATCTTCATGGTGTATGGCGCGCGGGGATTCAGCGCGAAGTCAAACAGAAAGTTGCCGGCAAACCCCAGCAGCGCGACAACGAGCACCAGTGCAACGACGCCGGCTATCTTGAGCTTTCGATGGGAACGTGCGTTTTGAGACATAAGAAGCTTTCCTATAAGATGTTAATACATCAACATTTAATGCAAGCGCATTATGGACGTTCGCCGTTGATGCGTCAACAGGCAAAGAATGGGTAAACGAAAGGTCACGTATGGTGCAAATTTCGCACGTACCTAGACGCTTTGATATAGTGTTGAAAACTCTTTACGTTGGAGGATGTAACCGGCATGTCCGATTCGAGCGACAGTTCTAAGCCGCGACCCAAGACCGCGGCCGTTCCACACTACACGGTGGGTGAGGAGATCATGAACTCCGTCACCCATGGTGTCGGCTGCCTGCTGGGTATCGCGGGCCTGGTGCTCCTGATCGTATTCGCCGCCCTGCGCGGCGGAGGCCCGGCCCACATGGCCGCGGCGATTGTCTATGGTGTCAGCATTATCCTCGAATACCTAGCCTCCACGCTCTACCACGCGATTCAGCCCGCGCGCGCCAAGCGCGTGTTTCGCATCATCGATCACAGCTGCATCTACCTGCTCATAGCCGGCAGCTATACGCCGTTTTGCCTCATCACGCTCGCAAACGACGGCGGCGCTGTGCTGTTCTTTGCCGTATGGGCCATCGCCATCATCGGCATCGCCCTCGAGTGCTTCCTACGCGAGCGCCAGCCGCATTGGGTAAGCGGCCTGGTCTATCTGCTGATGGGCTGGCTCGTTGTCTTTAAGCTGCCTGAACTTGTGGCGCTGCTCAACCCCGTGGCACTTGCCCTGCTCGCCGTCGGCGGCGTGTGCTACACCGCGGGCGTGCCGTTCTATATCGCCAAAAACGTGCGCTATCTTCACAGCGTGTTTCACCTGTGGGTACTCGCCGGCAGCATCTTCCAGTTCATGGCGGTGATTCTCTTCGTAATCTAGCGATCGCGCCTGTGCCCGCGGGCCCATCCAAGCGGCCGCCGGGCGCAACTGCCCTATACGCCATCAACGTTTTAATCCGACGTCCCGAATCTTGGAGGTTCGAGAAACTCCCGATGGACATAACCATCTCCCTTATCACCACCCTCGTTTTGACCCTCATCAACGGCTACTTCTCTATGTCTGAGATGGCGCTCACCACGGCCAAGCGCGCCGTGCTGGAGCACGAGGCCGAGGAAGGCGACAAGCGCGCCGAGCGTGCCATTAAGCTGGCTGCCGACTCCGACCAGCTGCTCGCCACCATCCAGGTCGCCATCACGCTCGTGGGCTTCGCCTCGTCCGCCGTCGCCTCGACGAGTCTGTCCGACCCGCTCGCCACGTGGCTCATGAGCTTTGGCATCGCGCCGCTCTCCGCCATCGCACGCGGCCTGGCGCCGGTCATCATCACCGTCGCGGTCGCCTTCGTGTCCATCGTGATCGGCGAGCTCGTCCCCAAGCGCATCGGCCTGGCCAACGCCGAAGGCGTGTCCAAGCAGGTTGTGGGGCCGTTGTCGTTTTTCCAAAAGATCGCCCGTCCGCTCGTGTGGCTAACTGGTGCTTGCTCCGATGGCCTGGCCCGTATCCTGCGCATCAAGAGTGCCGACGACCGCCAGAACGTCTCGGAAGAAGAGATCAAGTACATGGTCTCGGAGCAGGACGACCTGCTCGACGAGGAAAAGCGCATGATCCACGAGATCTTCGACCTGGGCGACACCGTTGCCCGCGAGGTCATGGTGCCGCGCGTGGACACCACCATGTGCGAGGACGACGAGACGGTCGCCGACGTGCTGTCCACCATGCGCCAGACCGGCTTTAGCCGCATCCCCGTCTATCACGAGGATCCCGACAACGTCGCCGGCATCGCGCACATCAAGGACCTGATTCAGCCCGCGCTCGACGGCAAAGGCGACCAGCCCATCGCCGGCTTTTTGCGCGACGCCACCTTTGTGCCCGACACCAAGGACATCCTGCCGCTGCTGTCCGAGATGCAGACCTCGCACGACCAGATCGTGGTGGTCGTGGACGAGTACGGCGGCACGGCCGGCATTATCACTATCGAGGACATCGTCGAGGAGATCGTCGGCGAGATCGAGGACGAGTTCGACCCCGACAACAAGTATCTCACGCGCCTTTCGCGCCGCGAGTGGCTCGTTGATGGGCGTTTTTCGTGCGATGACGCGATTGAGCTTGGTTGGCCGCTTGAGGAAAGCGATGATTATGAGACCATCGCCGGCTGGATTTTGGAGCTTTGCGACTCGGTGCCCGACATCGGAGAGGTGTTTGAGGTTGCGGGGTACAAGTTTAAAGTTCAGTCGATGCGTGGCCAGCGCATCTCGCTCATTCGCGTGATCGCTCCGGCCGAAACCGATAAGAAGGATTCCGAGTCTTCGGCAGAGAAGCCGGCGGCGTCGGGTGCGGGCTCTGTGGATCCGCACGATGGCGACGAGTAGGGCAAGGAAGAGTAGGGGAGAGTTATGGCAGGCCTGTTCAACATCCTTAAGGTCACCGTCAGCGAGGACAAGATTTGCGCGCACGTGCTGGTGAACCCCGGCATGCCGCTCATGACCTCGGAGGATATCGAGGCCACGGCGCGCGTGTATTACCTGGTGCCGGCGATTGCCAAGCACCTGTGCCTGGGTGATTCCGGTCGCGAGTTCCAGGACTGCATGGGCCAGACCGAGCTCTGCCACCTGCTGGAGCACGTGACGGTTGAGCTCATGAACGAGACCGGGCTTGCCGGCAGCATCTCGTGCGGCCGCACGCGCGTAAGCGAGCACGATGAGCGTGTCTTTGAGGTCGAGCTTTCGTGTCCCGACGACGCGCTGGCCATCGGCGCGCTGTCTTCGGCGACCTTTATGATGGACTGGGCATATCTGCATGCCGACCAGCCCGCTCCCGACGTGGAAGGCACGGTCGCGGGCCTGCGCAACCTAGTGCTGGGCATGCGCGCCGAGGCCGAGGGCAAGGATCCTCACGAGGCCGTCGCCGCTGCGAACGGCGAAGATACTGCCGAGGACGAGGGCTCTGACGAGGGCGATGTGCCGGTCGACGCCGAGCCCGTTGCCGATGCGACCGCCGAGCCCGTTCCCACCGAGCCCCAAGGCGTCCCCGACTTTGACGATGAGCCCCAGGTGGCGATTGATACCGAGGGCGCGGTTGCCGAGAACCACGAGGCCTCCGCTGCCGTCTTTGGCGGTGCGGCGACGGTTCCGGCAGGGCCTGCGCATGAGGGCGGCCTGCCGCTCGTG
>CAJJYO010000134.1 GCA_905197385.1 uncultured Collinsella sp. | reverse complement strand
CCCGATATCGCCCCCTGTGACGATTGCCTGCGCGAGTTGTTCGATCCCGCCGACCGACGCTATCACTACCCCTTTATCAACTGCACTAACTGCGGCCCACGCTTTACCATCATCCGATCGCTGCCTTATGACCGAGCGGCCACGTCGATGGATTGTTTTCCCATGTGTCCCAAGTGCGCTGCGGAGTATGTCGACCCACTCGACCGGCGTTTTCACGCGCAGCCCGATGCCTGCTTTGATTGCGGGCCGCATATTACGTGGCGCGAGGCTGTAAACGGCAATGCGTGCGGGAATTCGTCCGCGACACCGGCCGTCGGCACCACACGCGAGGCCAGCGACGCTATCATCGAGCGCTGCGTTGAGCTGCTGGCCAGCGGTGGCATCGTCGCCATCAAGGGCCTGGGCGGATTCCATCTAGCCTGTGACGCTGCCAACGAGCAGGCGATGGCCGAGTTGCGCCGTCGCAAACGCCGCAGCAACAAACCACTTGCCGTCATGGTACGTAGTCTTGCTGATACCGAGCGCCTGTGTCATATCGACGATGCTGAACGCGATCTGCTCGCTGGCAGTATCCGCCCCATCGTGCTGCTGCGCCGGCGCACTGTTAGCGAGGACAACGACGGTTCCCCCGACATCCTCGCCCTCGCGCCATCTGTCGCGCACGACCTGCCCGAGCTCGGCGTCATGCTCCCCTATACGCCGCTTCAACATCTGTTGCTTGCCGCGGCAGAAGTCTGCGGTATGCACGCGCTCGTCATGACCAGCGGAAACCTGAGCGAAGAACCCATCGAGACCGACGACGACCTTGCCTGGGAACACCTCGTTGCCGCCGGCATCGCCGACGCGTTGCTCGGTAACGACCGCGCGATTCTCTCGCGCTATGACGATTCCGTGGTGCGCGTGGTCGACGGCGCCGTTATGCCCGTGCGCCGCGCTCGGGGATATGCACCCCAGCCGCTGCCGTTGCCGGCGCTCGACGGCGCTCCGTCCTGCGTGCTCGCCTGCGGGCCACAACAAAAGGCCACGATTGCGCTCACACGTGAAGGGACGAACGGCGAGGCGCCCTGTTTTGTGTCGCAGCATATCGGCGATGTTGAAAACGGCGGGACCTTCGATGCCTGGAACGCCGCGCGCACGCGCTTGGAAGATCTCTTTGATTTGGCGCCCGCCGCCTTGGCCTGCGATGTACACCCCAGCTATCTATCGGGCCAGTGGGCGCGCGAGCAGGCGCGAAAATGCAATCTGCCGCTCGTCGAGGTGCAGCACCATCATGCGCATATCGCGAGCGTAATGGCCGAGGCCATCGCCGCGGGCCAGCTTACAACCGACGCGCGCGTCCTTGGCATCGCCTTTGACGGCACCGGCGCCGGCACCGATGGGACCATTTGGGGCGGCGAGTTTCTTGTTGCCAGCCTTGGCGGCTTTGAACGCGCCGCGCACTTGCGCACCTGGGCGCTCCCCGGCGGGGCGGCCTCCGTGCGCGACGCCCGCCGCAACGCCTTTGCCCTGCTCAGTGAGCTCGGTCTGCTCGAGCACCCAGGTGCCGCTCGGCTTTTGGACAGCCTCGACGAGCAAACGCGCAGCGTGACAGCCACCATGATCGAGCGCGGCATCAACAGCCCGCGTACCAGCAGCATGGGGCGTCTCTTTGATGCCGCGGCAGCAATTCTGGGCATCTGCGACAAGGCAACCTACGAGGGCGAACCCGCCATCGAGCTTGAGGCTGCCGCCTGGCGCGCACTCAGCAGTGAAAGTGCCTGCCCCCCCGGCAATATAGCCGGCTTTTCCGTAACCGAATCATCCCGTCCGGACGCCTGCCATGTTCTAAACTCCAGATCGCTTATTGAGGCGCTTTTGGAGGGAACCAGGGCCGGCACTGCGGCCTACAGGCTCGCGCTCGACTTCCATATCGCCATCGCGCGCTCTTCGGCACGAATCGCACGCGAAATCTGCGCGCGCGAAGGCATCGATACCGTCGCGCTCTCGGGCGGCGTGTTCATGAACCGACTTTTGCTCCAGCTCCTCACCCGCGAGCTCAAAAGCATGGGTCTCACTGTCTTGATTCCCCAAACCGTGCCCGTTAACGACGGCTGCATCGCCTACGGTCAGGCGGCAGTCGCAAGCGCTCGTCTTGCGCAGGTTGCATCGCAGTAGGCTGTTCGGCCAGCCCGCAAGCCGCCGTCTCACAGGTGTAGCGCGTTTGCCCGCAGCGCCCGCGAGCGCTACCATCAACTGATGGATTATTGAGCGCCCGTCCAGCGCAAAGCGTATAAAAGGGGAACAATATGTGCCTTGCCGTTCCCGGTAAAGTAGTCAAACGCGACGACGACCTCAAGGCCACCGTCGACATGATGGGCATCGAGCGCCCCGTGTCGCTGCGACTCGTGCCGACGGCGCAGGTTGGCGACTATATTCTCGTACACGCCGGCTTTGGCATCCAGATTGTCGACGAGCAGGAAGCACAGGAAACGCTCGAGCTTGTTAATGCCATGTCCGAGCTGGTCGAAGAAGACCAGCTGACCACCAACCCGGCGGAGGCTTACTAGTGGCGCCCGAGCAGCCGGCGCGCTCCGGTATCGATTTCTCGGCATTCCGCGATCCCAAGCTGGCTCGCGAGCTCATCGAGCGCATTCATGAGCTTGTCGGCGACCGCACCATCAACCTTATGGAAGTCTGCGGCACGCATACCGTGAGCATCGGGCGCTATGGCTTTCGCTCCATTATGCCGGCCGGGCTCAAGCTGCTGAGCGGCCCGGGCTGCCCCGTCTGCGTCACCGCCAACCGCGACATCGACCACGCAATCGCGCTCGCCAACATAGACGGCGCCATCATCACCACCTTTGGCGACATGATGCGCGTGCCCGGATCATCCACCTCGCTCGCTGCGCAAAAGGCGGCGGGGCGCGATATCCGCATCGTCTATTCCCCGCTCGACGCGCTCGACATTGCCGAGCAAAACCCTGATCGCCCGGTCATTTTTATGGGCGTGGGCTTTGAGACTACGACGCCCACCATCGCCGCCGCCATCTTGGAGGCCGAGGCGCGCGGGCTTTTGAACTTCTCGGTCTATTGCGCCCACAAGACCACGCCGCCGGCGCTATGCGCGATTGCCAACGATCCCGAGACCACCATCGACGGCTTTATCCTGCCGGGCCACGTCGCCACCATCACGGGCTTGGCGCCCTTTAGCTTTTTGGTCGACGAATTCAATACCCCGGGCGTGGTCACGGGATTTGAACCGGTCGATATCCTGCAGGGCATCTGCATGCTGGTCCAGATGGTTGTTGAGGGGCAACCCGCGATCGACAACGCCTACCGTCGCGGCGTCAATGCCGACGGCAATCCTGTGGCGCGCCAGCTGGTCGAGCAGGTATTTGAGCCGTGCGATACAACGTGGCGCGCTCAAATGCCGCATCCAGCAAGGCGGAACGCCCCAGCGACAGTTTCGCCACGTCATAACAAAGTTCCAGGGTGTCATCGAGCAGTAAAAACGCCCGCTGAATTTGCGGATTAGCTAACAGTTCGCGCAGGTTGCCACGATAACCTGGCTCACCTAATTGCAGACGAAAATCCTGCGCACTCTGGGCAAGACGATCAGTGCACTTTTGTAACTGCTGGGTGTCTTTTAATTCGGTGCGGTAGGCGATGGTGATGTCTTTTGCCAGGTCGAGCAGTTGTCGACTGGAGAGTGACTGACCAAAATACTGGCTGGCAATGTCCGGTAGCTGGGCTTCGTCGAAGATCATCACGTCCGCTTCCGGGATCAACTCGCCAAATCCACTCTCCTTAACCACCATATCCGCCAGAAAGAGATGATGGTTTACCACCACCACATCGGCGTCCATCGCTTTTTTGCGTGCTTTGACCACAAAGCATTCTTTATACATCGGGCAGTCGCTGCCAAGGCAGTTATCGTTGGTACTGGTGACCAGCGGCCACGCCTGTGAATCTTCCGCCACGCTGACGCAGGTGCTGATATCACCATCGACTGTTTGATTAGACCAGGAGCGCAGCAGGATCACATCGCTTAAGATTTGTACCGGCAGATCGCCCCCCGCCAGCGCCTGCTGTTCGAGACGCTCGAGGCAGAGGTAGTTTGAGCGCCCTTTCAGCAGCGCCACGTTGCCCGTATATTTCAATGCCTTTGAGACTGTTGGCAAATCGCGGCTGTAGAGCTGATCCTGCAACGCTTTTGAACCGGTCGAGATAATGACTTTCTTTTTCGCCCGCAGCGCAGGGGCCAGGTAAGCGTAGGTTTTGCCCGTACCGGTTCCGGCTTCCACCACCAGCGGCTGGCCTTTTTCTATCGCCTGGGTGACGGCTACCGCCATCTGTCGCTGTGGTTCTCGCGGCTTAAAGCCTGGTATCGCTTTCGCCAACTGACCGTCTGGTGCAAAATCGTCCGTCACACTACCCCCTGTTGATTTGAACAGGGATTATGTCAGGATGAGGGCGCTTTCGCCAGTTGAAGTGATGACGGCGACCTCACATTGTGGCAGTCTTTGCAGCACGAAAATGGAAGTATAATGAGGACAAAATGATGACTATCGTTCGTATCGATGCTGAAGCCCGCTGGTCTGATGTGGTGATCCACAACAACACGCTCTACTACACTGGTGTACCGGAAAACCTCGACGCCGATGCTTTCGAGCAAACTGCCAACACGCTGGCGCAGATTGACGCCGTGCTGGAAAAACAGGGCAGCAATAAATCGAGCATTCTGGATGCCACCATTTTCCTGGCCGATAAAAACGACTTCGCGGCGATGAATAAAGCGTGGGATGCCTGGGTTGTCGCGGGTCATGCGCCGGTGCGCTGCACGGTACAAGCGGGTTTGATGAACCCGAAGTATAAAGTTGAAATTAAGATTGTGGCTGCGGTGTAAGCTTTATCGAAGCAAAATAAGTCAGACGATAATTTATCGATAATACTGGTCGGTTTTACATAAATCGACCAGAGATTAAGATATTACTGTTGATGCTCCTGCTAATTCATTATTTATTTTTAT
>CAJJYO010000133.1 GCA_905197385.1 uncultured Collinsella sp. | reverse complement strand
ACGGTCCGTGAAACGGCCAACATGGTTTCCTTCATGGCCGACGTCATCGGCATCCGCGACGACATGTACATCGGCAAGGGCGACGCCTATATGGCCGAGGTCTCCGAGTCTGTCCAGCAGGCCTACGAGGACGGCGTTCTGGATCACCGTCCCACGCTCATCTCCCTGCAGTCCGACTCCGATCACCCCACGCAGTCCTCTGCCGACATGCTCTACCTCATCAACGAGTTTGGCGGCCTTGAGAACCTCAAGGGCAAGAAGGTTGCCGTCACCTGGGCCTATTCGCCCTCTTACGGCAAGCCGCTGTCCTGCCCGCAGTCGCTGATCAGCCTGCTGCCCCGCTTTGGCATGGACGTCACCCTGGCCCACCCCGAGGGCTACGACCTCATGCCCGAGGTCGTCGAGCGCGCCAAGGGCTATGCCGCCGAGTCCGGCACCACCTTTAAGCAGGTCAACACCATGGCCGAGGCCTTCGAGGGCGCCGACATCGTGATCCCCAAGAGCTGGGCTCCGTTTGCCGCCATGGAGAAGCGTACCAATCTGTACGCCGAGGGCGACGACGCCGGCATCGCTGCGCTCGAGAAGGAGCTGCTCGCCCAGAACGCCACCCATCAGGACTGGTGCTCCACGACCGAGCTCATGGAGAAGACTGCCAACGGCCAGGACACCATCTTTATGCACCCGCTGCCCGCCGACATCTCCGGTGTCTCCTGCGAGCACGGCGAGGTTAACGCCGATGTCTTCGACATGCACCGCGTGGGCATGTACAAGGAGGCAAGCTACAAGCCGTACGCCATCGCAGCCATGATGTTCCTGCAGAAGGTTGCCGATCCCGCCGCTACCCTCAAGGCCCTCGACGAGCGCAACACCGCCCGTTGGCTCCAGGCCTAAAGCCGGGTTGAGGTAAGCCATGTAAAGGGGGCGCTCTGCCAACCGGCGGGGTGCCCCTTTTTTGCATCGCGGGCGTGTGGGATAAGCGCTTTCGATGTGGATGCCCGCGGCGCGAGTTATGGGTACGATGGTTTCAGGGGAGGTATCACCATGAAACTTGGATGCGTCATTATGGCTTCGGGCGAGGGCAAGCGGTTTGGCTCTAACAAGATGCTTGCCGATATCTATGGCGAGCCGCTGATTGCCCGGACCATCGATTCGGTTCCCCGGGGCTTTGACGTCGTGGTTTCGACGCGTTGGCCCGAGGTCGCTCAGATTTGCGAGGACAAGCATTGCCCGTGCGTGCTGCACGATGGCGAGCTGCGCAGCGATAGCGTCCGTGCGGGCCTTTCGTGGGGAGTCGAACGCAACTGGAAAGGTTGCCTCTTTTTGCCGGGCGACCAGCCGCTCGTGAGTTCGGATTCTTTTGAGGCTATGGTTCGTGCATTTGACGAGCGTGGCCGCAGGCATCCGGTGCGTCTTGCGTGCAACGGTGAGCCTTCGAGTCCGGTGCTCTTTCCGGCGGAACTGTTCGATGCGCTCATGCGTCTTGAGGGCAAGGACGGCGGGGGCTCGATTCTCAAAGGTCGCGTCGACGTTACGCTGGTCGAGGCGCGTGCCTACGAGCTGTGGGACGTCGATACCGTCAAGGGACAGCGACGCATAACGGAGCATATTGCCGCCTGCTCGTATTTTGATCGCGTGGCCAACTGCATCAATCAATAAGGAGCAATTATGATCATTATCAAAAACGGCGCGCTCGTGACGCCCCAGGGGCTTCGCCGCGCCGACCTTGCCATGGAGGGCGACAAGATCGTGCGGATTGCCGTGGCGATTGAGCCGGGCGAGGACGATACCGTCGAGGACGCCACGGACTGTTGGGTGTTCCCCGGCTTTATCGACGGCCACACGCACATGCAGTGCTGGACCGGCATGGATTGGACAGCCGATAGCTTTGAGACCGGTACGCGCGCGGCTGCCTGCGGCGGTACGACGACCATCGTGGACTACGCGACGGCCGATCGCGGCGTGACCATGCCCGATGCCTTGGCCGAGTGGCATCGCCGCGCCGACGGAACCTGCACGGCAAACTACGCTTTTCATATGGCACTCGCCGAGTGGAATGAACGCAACCGCGCCGATCTTTCGGCCATGCGCGAGGCGGGCGTGTCGTCGTTTAAGACCTACTTTGCCTACGACCACCTGCGCTTGGACGATGCCGAGACGCTCGAGGTGCTCGAGGAGCTCAAGCGTATTGGCGGCATACTGTGCGTGCATTGCGAGAACGGCACGTTGGTCAACGCGCTGCAGAAGCGCGTGTTTGAGCAGGGTATCCACGGGCCCGAGGGCCATGCGCTCAGCCGTCCGGACGTGTGTGAGGCCGAGGCCGTGAGCCGCCTGCTGTATCTGGCTCACTTGGCCGGGGACGCTCCGGTCAACGTGGTGCACCTTTCGACCAAGCTGGGGCTCGAGGCCATCCGTGCTGCCAAAGCGCGCGGGCAGAAGAATATCTATGTCGAGACCTGCCCTCAGTATCTGATGCTCGACGATACGTGCTATTTGGAGCAGGGCGAGGACGGCTTTGCGGGCGCCAAATATGTGATGAGCCCGCCGCTGCGCCGTGCGGGTGACCGTGCGGCACTGCGTGAGGCGCTTGTGGCCGGCGAGATCGATACGATTGCGACCGACCACTGCAGCTTTAACCTGCACGGGCAAAAGGACCGCGGGCGCGACGACTTCCGCGCGATTCCCAACGGCGGGCCCGGCGTGGAGCATCGTCCCGTCGCGATTGCCACGAGCTTTGAGGGACAGCTGGGACCCGAGGATCTGTGCCGTTTGATGAGCGAGAACCCGGCGCGCGTGTTTGGCATGTACCCGCGCAAGGGCTGTCTTGCCGAGGGTGCCGATGCCGACGTGTGCGTGTGGGATCCTTGCGCGCGTTGGACGATCAGCGCCGCGACGCAGCATCAGGCCGTGGACTACACGCCGCTCGAGGGCTTTGAGGCACATGGCCGCGCCAAGGCCGTGTTTGTGAACGGCGTGCTGGTGGCGCGCGATGGCGAGCCCACCGGAGCCCAACCCGGCCGCTACGTGCCCCGCTAGCAGCAAAGATGCCGTGTCCCCTCCTCAGTTGCGGTGAAATACGGACTGTTTGCGGCCGTCGGGCGGCCCAACAGTCCGTATTTCACCGCAACTGAGGAGATGGGGCCGGCTACTTGAGGCTGCTGGCGACGACGGGGTGGTCGAGAGCTGCCTCGAAGCGGTCGGCCATCGTGGGGTCGCTGAGCGTGTCGACTTGGTTGAGCATGATGCGGGCATTGTTGAGGTTCAGCATTCGCAGCTCGGCATTGAGCACCATGGCGACGCGCTCTGGGGTGGCAGCGTCGGTGGGCTCGCAGCCGCAGCGCTCGCAGAAGAGCTCGGGGCGGTGGACAACCTCGGCGACGGGCTTGCCCAGCCCCGAGGCGCCGACGACCCAGACAACGTTTGCTGTGCCGGAGGGAATTACCGGCTCCCAGGCGGCATGCGCCTTGAGCGGGAGTCGCTTGCTGCCATCTGCCTCGGCCAATACATAGTCAAAGCGCTGCGCCAGCTCGTTGAGCGGCTCAACGGGGGCGGAGAGCTTGCCTGTCTCCGGGCCCAAAACACCCGCCTGGCAGATACTTCCGCGGTTCATGCCCGCGCATGCCTCGCAGGTGCAGCCGGGAACATGCAGGGCCCCCGGCTTCCAAGGCGCGGCGTCCAGGCGACGATTCGACCCGTCCCATGGTACGCCGGCGACGGGAAACATGTGCGTGGTGGTACAGAGAAGCACCCTGCCGCCGGCGCGCATGAGCTCGAGACCCAACGCACGCAGCAATGTCGACTTGCCGCCACTGCCGATAATTGCGGTAATGCCCGGCTCGATCTTGAGCGCGGAGGCAAGGTTTCCGGTCGTCGTTTCCATCTGTTCACCGCCGTATAATACTGTGATAATAAATAATCATCAGAGTAGCGGTCGAACCGCTTTTGCTCTGCTCAAACCGTAGCACAGGTATGTGCCCCGGGAATGCTCGTTTATGTTCGCGGCGCCGGCGATATCGCCACGGGTGTCGCCGCTCGCTTGGTGCGCGCCGGCGTGTCGGTCGTTATGGCCGATATCGCGGTTCCCACGTGCATCCGCCGCACGATCAGTTTTTGCGAGGCCATTCGTCTGGGCGAGGTCGAGGTCGAGGGTATTCGCGCTCGCTTGGCACAGACGCCGGCAGAGGCACTTGCGATTACCGAGGCCGGAGACGTCGCCGTTGTGGTGGACCCCCAGGCCAAGATGCTCGGCGAGCTGAAACCCGCTGCCGTGGTCGACGCGATTCTGGCTAAGCGCAACTTGGGCACCACGCGCGACATGGCGCCTGCCGTCATCGCCGTGGGGCCGGGCTTTACCGCGCCGGTTGACTGCGATGCCGTGGTCGAGACCATGCGCGGGCATTTTCTCGGCCGTGTCATTACCCAAGGTTCGCCCCAGCCCAACACGGGCGTGCCAGGCATTATCGCCGGCTATGGTAAAGAGCGCGTTATCCACAGCCCCGCCGCCGGCGTGTTTCGGTCCGACCACGCAATCGGCGACATCGTGAGCGCCGGAGACGTGATTGGCTATGCGGGCGATACGCCCATGTGCACGCAGATCGATGGCTGTCTGCGCGGGCTTTTGGCGAACGGCGTGCAGGTGACTGAGGGCTTTAAATGCGCCGATGTCGATCCGCGCGGCGATGCCAGCTATATCAACTACATTTCGGACAAGGCGACGTCGGTCGGCGGCGGCGTGCTCGAGGCACTCGCTATGCTCACCGGTGTATTCCAGGGATAGGAAATTGCAATGGAAAAGCTCGATGTGGTGAATGCTGCGCTTGATGCACTGAAGGCCGGTAAGACGTGCGAGCTGGTGGTCGTGGCCGGTACGGCGGGGTCGTCACCGCGCGGTGTGGGCGCCTGGATGACTGTCTTTGCCGACGGTAGCCAAGCGGGCACCATCGGTGGCGGCAAGATCGAGCTCTTTGCGCTCGATGAGGCGCGCGAGCTGCTGGCCGCGGGGCAGTCGCGTCTGGTCCGCT
>CAJJYO010000132.1 GCA_905197385.1 uncultured Collinsella sp. | reverse complement strand
CATGGTTGATACCGCGACCGTGGCTGATGCGACTGAACTTGCCTTCAAGCAGAGTGGCATCTCTGCGGATTATGGTACGGGTACATGGGGCTGGTTCCTCAACTCAATTACATCGCCGTTTGATGAGCGAACGCTCGCATGGGACTCTACGACTGGGGCTTACTGGAAGCTCTTTATCGATGGCAAGCCTTCCGATTTGGGCGCGGGCAGCGTCCAGCTGAAGGATGCGAAGTCTATCGCCTGGGTCTATACGGCTGGCGACAAGCTGCCTGACCCCGATGCCCTCACGACCGACCCCAACGCGCCTAAGTCTAACTTCGACTCTGCCTGGCCTGCGTTTGCCGGCGGCAAAGTCAATGGCTCGGTTGCCGAAGTGCCGACTCCGTCTGGTGCGGCTGAATCTGCGTGGGATGAGCCCGCGGATATCAAGGGCGAAGCAAAAGGCGTTTCGGACTTGCTCATTATCGACGGTAATATTTGCGCGGTTAAGGGCAACCGCATTGTGCTCATAGATTCTGAAACCGGAAAGAAGGAGCTTGCGAGCTGCTCTATTGGCGCGAACATTGGCTACTTCTGCCGTCCCGCCTATAAAGACGGCTATCTGGTTGTTCCTTTTGAGGATGGCTCGCTCGGCATTTTTGTTCTGGACAAGAAGGATGGGCAGTACTCGATAGCCTGTCGATACAAGACCCCTTCGCTCGGGATCAAAGATACCCAAGCTCTCACGTCCGTGACCATCTCCGGCGGCAAGGCCTACGCAGGCTTCACTGTTGTCGACGGTTCAGAAGGTGCGCTCGTGTGCGTTGACCTGGCTTCCGGCAAAGTGGACTGGACAACAGACAAAAAGAAGTCCGAAACCAACGAGAACGAGGGCTACTACTGGGCGGGCGCTGCGGCCTCCGGTGACGACATCATCATCGGTAACGAGTCCGGTAAGGTTGCCCTCATTGATGGCTCCAACGGCAAAGAGCTCTCGAGCGTAAGCGTAGGAACGCCCGTTCGCTCCGGCATCATTGCCGTCGAGGTTGGCGAGAACGGCGGCGGCACGTATCTCGCGGTCTCCCGCGATAACGGAACGCTCTACAAGATTCGTCGCAGCGGGGACAAGCTGACCCTCGAGGGCAAGCCCGTTGCCTTCGCGGCCATCTCCACCTCTACGCCGGCAGTGAGCAACGGCCTGGCGTATGTCTGCGGCATGGACATCGAGGGTTACGGAACACTCTCTGTCATCGATCTGAGCACTATGAGCGTTAAAAAGAGCATCCGCGCAGACAAGGGCGAGTCCAAGAGTACCCCACTCGTCTCGGTTCAAGGTAACGACACGTACGTGTACTTCACCTGCAACGCTCTGCCCGGTGGCGTTTACGCTTATAAACTGGGCGACGATGCGGCGCAAATGATATTCACGCCCGACGCAAAGTATCGTGAATACTGCACCGCTTCTATCATCTGTGATGAGAAGGGCAACCTGTACTACGCCAATGACTCGGGACGTCTCTTTAAGCTAGCGGGTGCCGAGTCCTGGAGAGTTGCGTTCGATGCACAGGGCGGTTCGTACGTCGCACCGCGTTATGTTGCCAAGAACAAGATGGTTTCCGAGCCGGCCGCCCCTACCCGCGACGGATATACGTTCCTCGGCTGGTACACTGCCGAAGGCGAGAAGTGGGACTTCGCCAAGGACGTCGTGACGGCCGATATGACGCTGTATGCCAAGTGGATCAAGAATGCCGTTAACCCTGGCGGTAACGGTGGCTCCAATGGCAACGCGGGCGGCTCTGGCAATGGCGCCGGCTCCGGCAGCGGAACGAGTGGCCAGCAGAGCGGCGGTGCCGTTTCGCCTGGGCAGAAGCCCGTGTCGTCGACCACGACCAAGACCAAAGCCAAGGACGGCAAGGATTCCAAGAAGGATTCCGACAAGTCCGACAAGAAGGACAGCAAGAAGTCTGATAAGAAGTCCGCTGAGGCTCCTGTGCAGCAGTCTGGCTTCAATCCGCTCGCCATCGCTGGTGTGGCGGCCGGCGTGATCGGTCTCGCCGTCATCGGTGTGTTCGTATTCACCAGGCGTCGGTAGGTGAGGGCTGTGTCCAATAAGTCTCAGGACGCCGAGTCCAAGCAGCCCGACTCATCGTTCATTCAACTCGACGATGCAAAGCAAAAGGGCGCCGCTTCGGCGGCGTCCGTCCCGCGGCGCAAGGCGCTTGTTGGTGCCCTGACGGCCGTCTGCATCGTCTTGATCGTTGTGTCGCTGGGTTTTGTCCAACCTTCTTCCAGCGGTGCATGGTCCATCGATTGGATCGCTCAGGCTGTGACAGGGGAGAGCGTCGTTGCCAAGGATGCGTCGGTTTCCGGCTCGATTACCGCTTCGGGCAAGGCTGCGCCCAAGGACTCCAAATCTTCGGACAATGCGAAGGACGGGTCGAAGGACTCAAAAAAGGATTCGAAGGAGAAGAAGTCTGAAAGCAAGGACGGCAAGACGTCCAACAACGCATCTGCTGGACAGGGCCCTGAATCCACCGGTGGATCGAGTTCTTCTGACGGCTCTTCTTCGGGCGGCGGCTCGGTGTCTGGCGGTGGGTCTGCATCCAACGGCGGCAGCGCCTCTGCGGGCAATCAGGGCGGCTCGCAGCAGCATGGCTATGTCACAGTGACGGTCTCGGTAACTTCGAGCGCCGTGGGCAATCCTGTCTCGTCTGGCGGCACGTTCACCTTTAACGAGGGCGCCACGGTCTACGATGCCCTGTGCGCTCTGGGCCTTTCCGTGAATGCGCATGGTTCGCCGTATGGCACGTATGTCGCAGCTATCGGCGGCTTGGCTGAGAAGGAGCACGGCAGCACGAGCGGCTGGATGTATTCCGTCAACGGCGTACCGCCCAAAATGGCTTGCAGCAGTTACGTTCTTTCCAATGGCGACAGCGTAGTCTGGTATTACGTAACGGGCTAGATACCTCGACATAACGCGCCAAACGGGCGGTTCGGACAAACATCCGGGCCGCCCGTTTTTCATGCGTAGAGGACTGGGTCGCCGGGTCTCTCGGCAAACAAAAAAAACCGGTTGGAACGAGAATTCCAACCGGTTATACCTTCAAGCAAATGTCGGGCCGTCTACGAACGTGCGCCCTCGAGGAAGAAGCGACGGCTAAAGTAGTTGTACCAGGTGACCAGGAACGTTGCGATGGCCTTCATGGCCTGGTAGCCGATGCTCAAAAACGTGACGCCCACAAACATGTACAGGTCGTTGAGGCCCAAACCGATCACCGACAAGATGGTGAAGATCGTGAACTCGCGCTTACGGCTCATGCCCTCGCGATGGTCGAACACGTACTTCATGCTGAGCCAGTAGTTGACCACGACGGACGTGATAAACGAGAACGTGGTGCTCATCAAAAAGTCGAGGTGGAACAGCTCGACGAGCGCAATGAGCATGCCCCAGTCGATGCCAAAGGAGATAAGACCCACGACAGCGAACTTGAGGAACTGCTTGGTATGAGGTTGTGCCAGTGCCTTGCGCACGTAATCACATCCAATGCGTTGATGAATCGAGCAACGAGATACTTTAGAGCTTTTGCATAGGAAACGTAAGGTCTTTGGCAAGAACTATACGAACTCGCCAAATATTCAAGAGGTAATCCGCAAACGTTGCAAATCTTCCCGCAAACGAGCAGGGCCCACGAACAACGCAGTGCTCGACGTGCGTCATCCGCAGGTCCCCGTAGCTGTGCGGAAAAGTCGAGCTACTTGGTCTCGTCGCCCTCCAGGAAGATCTTTCGGGTCACAAAGTTGTAGACCATAACAAGCGCGGTGGCGCAAATCTTGGCGATATTGGCCTCGAGCCCCAGGCCGGCGTTGAGCGCCAGCACGATACCGTCGTTGAGTGCCAAGCCAATAACGGACAACACGACAAAGATGATGAACTCGCGGCGGCGGCTCATGCCCTCCTTGTGTGCAAATACGTACTTCATGCTCGCGACGTAGTTAAAGATGAGCGAGACGATAAAGCCACTGGTGTTGGCGATCAGGATATTGAGGCCCAGGCAGTAGTGGAGCAGATTCATGATGCCAAAGTCGATGACGGTGGCAATGACGCCGACGACGCCAAACTTCATGATCTGCGCAAGGAGCTTTTGCATGGTACCTGCCTTAGGGTGGCGCCGGGGCGCCGTGGGGATGACAAACTCAGCAAGTTTAGCCAATCCGCGCAGGCGGGGCTAGGCGCGCTCCTCGATAGCACCGTTTCTATATGCATCGAGCAGTTGGCGCAGGTCCTGGATCTGGCTGCGAATCTTGACGCCGGTATCGGTGTCGCTCACCATGCGGCGCCGGTCGGCCTCGTCAAAGCGGTTGGTCTCGCTTTCGATGTCGATGTTGCGGGTGAGCGCTTCGGCAACCGTTGTAAAGGCCTGGTGCGACTTGAGGCGGCATCCGCGCGAGCTCGAGATGAGCGTGTAGCCGGCGATGCCTGTTTTGGGATGGTAGGCGCGACAGAAACCGCCATCGATGACCAGCAGCTTACCGTTGGCGCGGATGGGCTGCTCGCCTTTGGTGGTCTTGACCGGGGTGTGGCCGTTGATGATGTGGCCCGTCGGCGAGCAGGCCATGGGTGCGACGCCAAACTCGCGCATGATATCGTCGCAAACGGACGAGGACGTGGTGAGCGTATAGTACGGGTCCATCGGCTCGACCCACGTGTTCTTGTCGGCGATGTAGGCGCGCTCGAACGTGCGCCCCACGCGTCCGCTGGCGGGTGAGTTAAAGCCGATCCACAGGTACCACATCCAGTCGAGGGCATCGCGGTCGCCGATGCGCCAGGCGCGGCGGGGGGTATTGTCGCAAAAATCAAAAAAAAAGCGCCCCGGGTGCCAGGTGCCCAGGCAATTCATGCTGCTAAAGGTGCCGTCTTCGTTGAGCGGCACGCAGCCGTGGAACAGCAGGTTGCCGTTGGCGACCTTATACATGGAGCCGTGGGTATAGAGGAAATCGATGTGGCGATGCAGGTGATCGGCGGTGACAAACTCGGACACGAGTTTGTCGATGATGT
>CAJJYO010000131.1 GCA_905197385.1 uncultured Collinsella sp. | reverse complement strand
GCGCCTGCACCTGCCCCGGCACCCGCGCCTGCCCCTGCCCCGGCACCTGCTCCTGTCCCCGCACCGGCGTCCGAGGCGACGCCTGCGGAGCCCGATTGGGATGCCGTTGCCACGCCGGCGGATGAGCCGGGCGATAATCCTGCTGCCGAAAACAATCAAACCGAATAGCCGGTCGAGGCGCCCTGGGCAACTGAGCCCGGGGTGCCTTTTTCTACTGCGAAAGCAAGAAAATGCCTGGGAAAACGGTTGCAGCAAAATTTCTCGGAAATTGGTCAATGTTGCGCAACAACGTCGCGGCTATTGTTGAGAACGTAGACGTGTAAGGTTTGAAGGCGTGCGACGCCTTAGGAAAAGGAGAGGCTCATGTTCTGTCCCACTTGTGGTTCTCCCATTTCGGATGATGCCAAATTCTGCCCTGTTTGCGGATCCGCCGTTGGTGCCGCTTCTGCCGCTGCGGCCCCGCAGCCCCAGCCCGCTCCGGCCCAGGCTATTCAGCCCGCGCCCCAGCCTCAGCAGCAGTACACCGGTCAATACGCCCAACAGTCCGCATCCGCTCCGATGGGCTATGACCCCATTAAGGCTGACCGCAGCCTGATCGGCTGGCTGCTGCTCTCTCTTGTGACCTGCGGTATCTATTCGTTCTACTTCCTGTATTGCTTGGCACGCGACGTCAACACGTTGTGTCAGGATGACGGCGATTACACGCCGGGTCTGGCGGAATTCATCCTTCTATCGTTTGTGACCTGCGGCTTCTACGCGTACTACTGGTATTACAAGATTGGCAACCGCCTGCAGGCCAACGCTCCTCGCTACGGCCTGGTGTTCCAGGAAAACGGCACCACCGTTCTTCTGTGGCAGATCTTCGGCGCGCTCCTGTGCGGCCTCGGTCCCATCTTCGCTATGAACATCGTCATCAATAATACCAATGCCATGGCAACGGCTTACAACACTCGCCTTGGCGCTCGTGCCTAACAATAAGGGCGGCGTGAACAGCTTCCAGGGACATAGGGGCACGGCAGAGCTCCTTCGCCGCGCCCTTTTTTGCACCGGCGCGCTCTTTGTCGCCTGGCTCGCGCTCTACCTGCTCGACATTGGCTGCATTTTTCGATTGATGACGGGCATTCCTTGTCCGGGATGCGGCATGACGAGGGCGTGGCTGGCGGCGCTGCGCCTCGATTATGCGGCTGCCTTTGCCTACCATCCGCTGTTTTGGGTGGTGCCGATTGCGTTTGTGCTCGCGTTCGTGCGCGAGGAGGTGGCATCGAGCAAGCTAAAGCGTGGTATCGACATTGCGGTCACCGTGTTGTGCGTGCTGGTCGTCGTCGTATGGATCGTGCGCCTCATCAATCCGGCAGATGCCGGTCTGCTCTTTGGCGGCTATGCGCCCGCCGGAGTTCCCGACGATATCATCCACCTCGAACCCCCACGCTGGCTCACCATCCTTCGCTCTTACCTGGCGTGACGGAGGACGCGCTAGAAAAACGGTCGACACATAAGCGGGGGCGAACGTTGAGATAACGTCTGCCCCCGCTTTGCTTTAGCCAGGCTGTTATGGATGGGCGTGACGGCTACTCGTCGCGCTTTTCCTCGTGGCGAGCGGCAGCCCGCGCATCGTGGATGCCCTTGATTGCAGCATGGCGGGCGGTGCGAGCATCGTGCATGGCGTCGCGCGCCTCAGCGGCCGTGGCCTTGGCAGAGCGCAGCTTGGCGGCCAAGTCGGGGTTGGTCTCGGCAACCGCGGCGATCGTGGGGCCGTCGAGCTCCTCTTGCGTGGGCTCGGCCAAAAAGTCGATAGCATACTGGGCGGCCACCATGGAGCCCTTTGCCAGCACGGTCTCGTCAATCTTGTAGAAGCAAGAATGTTGGGCGTACGTGGCGCCAATCTGGGGGTTGCGCGTGCCAACAAAGGCGAGCACGCCCGGCACGCGGCGCAGGTACTCCGAGAAGTCCTCGCCCGAAAGCGTGCCGCGATAATGGCCTTCGCCCGCGGGGCCCAAGCACTTGACCACGGCCTGACGACAACGCTCGCTCGAGGCGACGTCGTTTTCGACCTTGTAGTTGGCGATGGTGTAGTCGGTAAGTTCGGCCTCTGCACCCAGGGCTGCCGCGGTGTGCTCCACGATGCGGCGCATAAGCTCGGGCATTTCCTCGTGCGTCTTGTCGCCATAGGTGCGCACCGTGCCGGCGAGGTAGGCCGTGCCGGCGATAACGTTGCGCGCGGTGCCGCCGTGCAGCTCGCCGACGGTGATGACAGCCGGCTCGTAGGGGCTGATCTCGCGCGAGACGATGGGCTGCAGGGCGTTGACGATCTCGGCAGCCACCATAACGGCGTCGTGGCCGCGCTGGGGCATGGCGCCATGGCACGAGGTGCCGCGGACATCGATGCGGAACCAGTCGGTGTTTGCCATGCGCGGGCCGGGCTCACAGCTCACGGTGCCGGCGTCGACTTCGCTCCAGATATGCGCGGCGTAGGCACCATCGACGCCGTCGAGCACGCCCGTGCCGATCATGAGCTTGGCGCCCTGGCCGTTTTCCTCGCTGGGCTGGAAGACGATGCGGACCTCGCCGTGGATGTCGTCGGTCATATGGCGCAGGATCTGCAGCGTGCCGAGCATCATGGCGATGTGGCAGTCGTGGGCCGCAGGCGTGCATGCAGCCCTCGTTGACGCTGGCAAACTCCTCGCCGGTCTGCTCGGTAACGGGCAGGGCGTCGATGTCGGCGCGCAGTAGGATACGGCGGCGCGGCGTGCCGTCCTCGCGATAGGCGTCGGGCGCGGTGCCGCGAAGGGTCGCCACCAGGCCCGTCTTGAGGGGACGCTCGTAGGGGATATTCATGGCGTCGAGCTGGTTGGCGATGTCGGAGGTCGTGCGCTCCTCGGCAAGGCTCAACTCCGGGTGCTTATGGAAGTGGCGGCGCTGCTTGATGATGTAGGGCTCAAACTCGGCGGCGATATCTCGGATGGCCGCGGTGACATCGTCTGCCGCGCGAGCCTCGGTCGCCGCCATAATCTGCTGTGCCTTGGTCTTCGTCATGGTCGATTTGCTCCTTGCTGGGTTGATCGCAAAATCGTACAGGCTCTCTCCAGTATGCCACCTGCCGCTAGGGCTGGTAAAGTTGCCGTTTGCCGCTTGGGGTTTTGTAACAAGAGTGGGGGAGTACACTCGGGGGTGTTGAATTTCCTGCCAGAGATGGGGATGCCCATGCAACATATCGATCGGATTATCCGCTCCAAGAACGTCTTTACCGCGCAAGACGGCATCGATACCGCCCGCGAGCTGGCGATTGCCATCGCAGGCGACCGTATCGTCGCAGTCGGAAAGCCCGATGACGTGATTGCCGCCGCTCCCGCCGCCACGCCGGTTATCGATTACGGCGAGCAGTTTGTCTGCCCCGGTTTCCATGACGCTCATCTGCACTTCTTCCATACCTCGGTTGGCTCCTCGCCGTACATGCTCATGGATATGGGCACGTCCGAGGCGGCACTGGTGCAACATGCGCTCGAGTTTTCCCAGGACCTGCCCGACGACGCTTGGGTTGTGACGCAGGGCTGGCGCGACTACCGTTGGGACCCGCCCGAGCATCCTAGCAAGGCGTCGCTCGATGCGGCATTCCCCGATCGTCCCTGCGTTATGTACTCGGGCGACGGCCACACGCTGTGGCTCAACAGCTGTGCACTCGAGGTGCTCGGCGTCACGCGCGACAGCGAGCCGCCAGCGGGCGGTAGCTACGACAAGGACGCAAACGGCGAGCTCACGGGCATTGCTCACGAAGCGGCTGCCATGCAGCTGTTGCCGCGCTGCCTTGAGTGGCTGGGCGAAGATCGCACCGCAAGCGCTTACGCCGATCAAATGAGGCGCATGGCCGAGCAGGGCATCACCTCGATCTGCGACATGTCGCTCATGCCCATGCCGGGATGCGACTTTATCCGCGACGATGTCTATGACAAATTGCAGACGGCCGGCAAGCTGGGCATTCGTGCCCATCTGTTCCCCACGCTGCTGGATGACCAGTCGCGTTTAGAAGAGCTCCAGGTACGTTACGCGAACAACGCGCTGCTTTCGGCGCCGGGTTTTAAGCAGTTCTTCGACGGCGTGTCGAGCGAACACACGGCATATCTCACCGAGCCCTATACCAATCCGCGCTTCCCGGGCGACCAGGGCCGTCTGACGGTCCCGGCTGAGCGCATGCGCAAACTGGTTCTGGCGGCCGCGGAGCGCGGTCACACCGTGCGCATCCACGTCATTGGTGACGGTGCGATTCATGCCGCGCTGGATATCTTCGAGGAGGCCGCTGGCCTGTACGGGCTGTCCCAGCACGGCCATAATACGCTCGAGCATCTGGAGAACCTCCTGCCAGAGGACATCGATCGCTTGCGCAAGCTCAACGTGGTTGCTTCGAGCCAGCCCTGTCACATTACACTCGACCCGGGTGGACCGGAGCGCGATCTGGGCCTGGAGCGCAGCCGCATCATGTGGCCGTTCGCAACCTATAAGCAGCGCGGCATTCGCCAAGCCTTCGGTACCGACAGCCCTATCACGCCCGTTACCAGCATGAACGTGCTCTACACGGCTATTACGCGTCAGGACCCCAAAAGCCACTGGCCCGAGGGCGGCTGGTTGCCGAGCGAGCGCATCGATGCAGCAACGGCTCTGCGCAACTACACCTTGGGCAGCGCCTATGCAGCAGGCGACGAGCAAAACCTTGGCAGCTTGGAGCCCGGCAAGTATGCTGACCTGGTAGTCCTGGACCAAAACCCGCTCACTGTCGATCCACAAGAGCTCCAGGCTACCAAGGTTCAGACCACCTACCTGGCAGGTAACTTGATTTACGAGCGCTAGCCCCACATCCCACCCCTCAGTTGCGGTGAAATAGTCCCTAAAATCGGCCTTCAAGCCCAAAAACAGGAACTATTCCACCGCAACTTAAAAGAGCGCGTCCCAACAACGTGCCCCTATCTTGTGCATTCCATTCGCATCGCCATTTTGCTGCACTGACTTTTCTGAATGCCGGGCCCGAATTAGTTAACCTGGCTCCCGTGTGGCTCCGGAGGGG
>CAJJYO010000130.1 GCA_905197385.1 uncultured Collinsella sp. | reverse complement strand
GGGCGGTTCCAGCCGAGGCTATTCGTCGCCGAAGCTGATGCCCAGCGCCTTGGCCTCGCGCACCAGATCACTCTGGGGGTCGACAAACTTGAGCTTGCCGGCGACATCCTCGAGCGGCATGTGGCACATTTTGCCGTCGCGCAGGGCAATCATGTAGCCAAACTCGCCGCGCAGGCAGCCGAGCGCTGCCTCGACGCCGCACTGGGTCGCAAAGATGCGGTCCTGGGCGTCGGGCTGACCGCCGCGCTGCGTGTGGCCGGGGATGGCGACGCGGGTCTCGCGACCGGTCTTGGCCTCGATCTCCTTGGCGATGTCGTACACGATTGACGGGCTCGTGCGCTCGGCGAGCTTCTTCTTGTACTCCTTCTTGGGCAGCGCCGCGTCCTCCTTGGAGATAGCGCCCTCGGCGACGGCCACGATAGTAAAGCGGCTGCCGGTCTCCATGCGATGCTCGATGGTCTTGATGACGTTATCCATGTCGTAGGGGATCTCGGGAATCAAGATGACATCCGCGCCGCCCGCGACGCCGGCGTACAGCGGAATCCAGCCAACCTTGTGGCCCATGATCTCGATAACGAACACGCGGCCGTGACTCGAGGCGGTGGTGTGGATGTCGTCGATGCACTTGGTGGCGACGTCGATGGCGCTCGTAAAGCCAAACGTCAGCTCGGTGCCCCAGGTGTCGTTATCGATGGTCTTGGGCAGGGCGATAACGTTGAGGCCCTCTTCGCGCAGACGGTTGGCGGTCTTGGTGGAGCCGTTGCCGCCCAGCATAAACAGGCAGTCGAGCTGCAGCTTATGATAGGTGTGGACCATCGCCGGCACCTTCTCGACGCCATCGGCCTCGGGAGTATCCAAGCGCTTGAACGGCGTACGGCTCGTGCCCAGGATGGTGCCGCGGGTGAGGATGCCGCTAAAATCGGCGGGCGTCATGACACGGAATCTGCTGTAGATAAGGCCCTGGTAGCCATCCTCAAAACCATAGATCTCGATAGGTTCTTCGCTATTGGTCATAAGCGTTTTGACGATGCCGCGCATGGTGGCGTTGAGCGCCTGGCAGTCGCCGCCACTGGTAAGAAGACCGATCCTAAGCATGATGAATCCTTCCGGGCAAGTTATAACATGCGCATAAGTTTACCCCCGCACACTGTTGATACGGGGGTAAAACGTGTTAGCTCAAGCGTATAGAAATGTAAACAACGTCAGGCGGGCGTAAGGTTGACGGGCCCGGCTCCTTACAGTGCGAAGGCGTCGACGTCGCCCCAGTGGCGGCGCAGCGTAATAGCGGCGGCGGGTTCGGTATTGTCAAAGACGACCGACCATTGCGTATTGCTGGTGATGTCTTCCGGATTGGGCTCTTGTGCTGCGGCGCGCAGGGCCTTCCAAGCGACTGCCTCGTCTTGGGCACCGACATGGGCGTCAAGGACATCGGCGATTGCGACGGCGCGCTCTTTACCATGGCCCAGCTCGCCATTCTTTTGGTTGGGCAGCACTTCGTCGTCATAGCAGGCGTAGAAGTTCGTAACCTGGCGTACAGGAGTCGCTTTGAAAGCGCGGTCCGTATCGTGCGGATCCCACTCTGCTACGCGCGCGTCACCGGCGGCGTCGTTGATAAAGAAGTGGTAATCGCGTCCTGCCATGGCGTGCATGTCGTAGGCGGAAAGCAGGTCGACAGCTTCTTGCGTGGTGGCGGCACGATCGAGCACCAGACGGATGGCGAGCGAGGTGTTGATGACGGGGCGTTGCGTGTCCTGGTCGCAGGGCTTGGAATCCAGGGTGAGTACGGCAATGGACACGCCGCATTCGTTAACACCGTCGAGCTGGGCAAACGGGCCCATCAACGCCGCGGCGCGTCCGGCGACGGAGTCAAGCGGAGTGTTATCGCCCAGGTTGTTAAGGGCGGCAAGCCCGATGGAAGCATAGCCGCCGCGTGGGTGATTGCGCACCAGCAGCGCCGAGGTGTCGTCCTTAAAGTCGTAATTGCGACCGGTGCGCACGCGGCCTTCGGCATCTACGGCGACAAAAGCGCTGCAGGCAAATTGGGGCGCCTGGACATGTGCCGGCACACCGGGCAGCACCTGCGCCACCACGGCATCGATGTAGGCCTGGTCGTCGCGCGCGCCAGCGGCGATGATGCGATCAAGATCGTAGTCGTAGGCGATGTCGATTGCGTACAGATCATAGCCATCCGCGTAGCCGGTCAAGCGTTTGAGCGACGCGGCGGACTTGATTTGCTTGTGATAAACGATACCGGTGGCAGCGGCAAGGCCGACGGCGACTCCCGCGACACCGCAGGTGATGGCAATGTTACGTGGCTTCATGACGACTCCTCTCGTCCTGTTAGCGCAATTGTCGCAAAATGAGCGCGGGCATGATGGCTCAACTTGGTGAGTGGCGCGGAATTAAGCACGGAATGAAGAGTGCGGCGCTGGCGTGGCGGGGGATGCTGGAGGGGACCATCAACCCAGCGAAAGGGGAGAGCATGACGGATCAGGAAACGCCCGAGCGCGCGCATGTGACGGCCGATGATATCGAGGCCGCCAACGACCTTATCGACTTTATCGAGGCATGCCCCAGTATGTTCCATACGGCGGCGACCATTATGGCCGAGCTCGACCAGGCGGGCTTTACCTACCTGCCCGAGAATGCGGCGTGGGACATCGAACCGGGCGGGCGTTATTACACGCAGCGCAACACCTCGAGCGTTGTTGCCTTTAAGGTGGGCGAGGACCTGGCCGCGACGTGGGGCGAGGACGGCGTTGCCGGTGACTATCATTTTCAGCTCACGGCGTCGCACAGCGATTCGCCGACGTTTAAGGTCAAGGCCGTGCCCGAGCTCGATGGCGCAGGCGAGACGCTGCGCCTGAACACCGAGGCCTACGGCGGCATGATCGACTACACCTGGTTCGATCGCCCGCTGGCGCTGGCCGGTCGCGTGCTGGTGCGCGAGGGCGACCGTATCGAGAGCCGCCTGCTTGCCACCGAGCGCGAGGTCGCTATCATTCCGAGCCTTGCCATCCATATGAATCGTGGCGTTAACGAGGGCTTTGCGCCCAACCGCGCCGTCGACCTGTGCCCGCTCATCAGCGCCGGTGATCTTAAGCAGGGCGACTTTGATGCTCTGATCGCCGACGAGCTGGACGTTGAGCCCGAGCAGATTCTGGGCCGCGATCTGTTCCTGGTCAATCGTCAGGATGCGCGCATTTGGGGCTGGGCCGACGAGTTTATCTCGACGCCCAAGCTTGACGACCTGGCCTGCGCCTACACCTCGCTGCAGGCATTTTTGGGTGCCGAGAACGCGCACGACGTTTCGGTCTTTTGCTGCTTTGATAACGAGGAGGTTGGTTCCGAGACCAAGCAGGGCGCCATGTCGACGTTCTTGGCCGACGCGCTGCGCCGCATTAACGGATCGCTGGGCTTTGACGACGAGTCGTACCATCGCGCGCTTGCCGCCTCGATGCTCGTGAGCTGCGACAATGCACATGCCGTGCACCCCAACCACGCTGAGAAGTGCGATGCTCGCAATCAGGTTGTGCTCAACGGCGGCATTGTCATTAAGGAAGCCGCCAACCAGCACTACTGCACCGATGCCTTTAGCCGCGCGGTGTTCCAGGCTATTTGCGATGACGCCGACGTGCCCACGCAGGCCTTCGCCAACAAGAGCGATATGGCCGGCGGCTCCACACTCGGCAACCTGTCGAACATGCAGGCGAGCATGCATGCCGTGGACGTGGGCCTGCCGCAGCTGGCCATGCACTCAAGCTACGAGACCGGCGGCGTACGCGACGTGATGTACGCCATCCGCGCCCTCACCGCCTTCTACGAGCGCGACCTAACCATCAACGGCGCCGAAAGCGTGGAGCTCTAATACCCGACAAAAAGGGATGTTAATTTTGGCAGGTTTTATCTGGGCAAATGCAAAGGGTGAAACCGAACTAGATCTGTGATACGTGGCCGCCGAGGTGCAGTGCGCCTCGGCGGCTTTTTGTGTACAGAGTACGGCTAATGCTAATAAATGCTATACATGCTTTACGTATCTACCATAGAGTTTTATGATAGTTCTAAAGTATTAAGGAGGGGTCATGACCACAACAGCCGCTCAGATCAACGTACGTCTCGATGCCGATCTTAAAAGGAGTGGGGACGCCGCTCTCTCCAGGGCCGGTATGACGCCGAGCCAAGCGGTGCGAGCGCTCTGGCAGCTTGCAGCGTCGCTGGCCGATCGCCCCGGTGCACTCGAGGATATCCTGCTGCCCAGTCGTGCCCGGGTGGAACAGCGCGAGCGCGAAAAGGCCGCCAAACGTAAGCTTGAGCTCATGGATCAGGGGTCGAAGCTGTTCGCTGCCGCTTGTCGTGAATCGGAAATTGACTTGGCTAAGGTGCAGCCCTCGGACGATGAAGAACTCAAACGGAACGCCTATGCGGATCGCTACGGCGAGGAGATGAGCTGGCTCTATGAGTGAGACTCCAAAGCGCATCTTGGTTGACACCAACGTGTGGCTCGATTACTTCATTCCCTCACGACGTGGTCGTTCGGTGTCGATTGAGTTTTTACGCGATGCATGCACGGCACAGGTGGATTTGCTGTATGCGGCGACATCGTCCAAAGACCTGTTCTATTTGATTTCAAGCGAACATAAGGCATGGTATCGGCGAGAGCACGGTTCGCTTTCCCAGTATGCCGCTACGGCAGCGACTTCGCTTGCATGGGATTGTCTTAGCGTGCTTTCGCAGCTTGCCACGCCAGTGCCCTGTGACCTGAGCGATATATGGATGGCGAGCAGGCAGCGTGAGCTCCATAGCGATTACGAAGACGATTTAATCATCGCTGCGGCAATGCGCGCAAAGGCAGATCTCCTGGTCACCAACGATGTCAAGCTCTGTTCGCATGCGCCCGTCGCAGCAATGAGTGTAGAAGACGCAAAAAATTACTTAGCAACGCTCTAGCAATTGAAGATCCCGCAGGTCGAATAAAAATCAGCGAATGTCCCCAGGCGGGGCCGCGTCAGCCAGTCCCTATAGGTTGAACAAAAGTCAGCGAGAGCCCGCCAGAGTGAGCAAGGTGCCTTG
>CAJJYO010000129.1 GCA_905197385.1 uncultured Collinsella sp. | reverse complement strand
GCTCGCAAGGGCGGCGACCTGTCGCTGACCGTCGATGTGACGGCCGAGGACGCGTTTCGCGGCGTGACGCACAAGGTCACTTACCGCATTCCCTCGACGGGCGAGCAGCAGACCATTACGGTCTCGGTCCCCGCGGGCGCGGTCGACGGCGGCAAGCTGCGCTACAAACGTCGCGGCGAGTATGGCGTTGCCGGCGGCGAGCGCGGCGACCTGGTCGTGACCACGCACGTGGAGGAGCATCCGCTGTTTAAGCGTAAAGGTGCCGACGTGACCATGGAGGTACCGGTCTCGGTCTATGAGGCGGCGCTCGGCTGCACGGTGGACGTGCCGACGCCCGGCGGTGCGACGGTTCGTCTGAAGGTGCCCGCGGGTACCCAGACGGGCAAGAAGTTCCGCTTTAAGGAAATGGGGGCGCCCGATGTTAAGCACCGTGGCCGTACAGGCGCGCTGCTCGTCGAGATCAAGGTGCAGGTCCCCACGAACCTGTCCGATGACGAGCGCGATGCCATGACCAAGCTGCGCGAGGCCGACACGCGCGACTACCGCGAGAAGGTCAACCGTTACAAGGCAACGTACTAGGGCGGTCGTGGCGCACGCCCGCGCCCGCGGGCTTATGATGGACGATAACGAGACGGAAAGGGGTCAGGTAGCATGGCCGAGGACAATAGGAACAAACCGCTGTACATGATCAGCGTGGCGGCCGAGTTGACCGGCATGCACCCGCAGACTCTGCGCGTCTACGAGTCCAAGGGCCTGGTGAACCCCCAGCGCTCGGGCGGCAACACGCGTCTGTATTCGCGTGCCGATATCGAGCGCCTAGAGCTCATCAACCAGCTGACCGACGAGGGCATCAACCTTGCCGGCGTGGTGCGCATTCTCGATATGAAGGAGCGTGCCGAGGAGCGCGAGCGCGAGAACGAAAAGCTCCGCGCCCGTGTGCGCCAGCTCGAGGACGAGCTGCACGAATACAAGATGCAGAAGAAGATTACCGCCCTGGCCCCGCGCGACGGCTCGGTCAACCCCGAACAGGTCATGCGCAAGCTGCTGGGCGCGGGAACCGATCTTTAGTTACGGCGGCTCTACGACGCAAATCCTAACAATATGAGAGTGGATAATCTCCCACTTTTGTCCGCTTGAGGGCTAGAAACGGGAGGTTATCCACTCCCATTTTTGGCTGGCACTTGGGGACGTTCCTTCTGTGCCGGCACTTTGGGACACTCCTTGCGCCAATATCGCCCTGTGCTTTACTGAGATAAAGTGAACGCCGAGATTCGTAACCCGCTGGCAACCGTTCTATGGCACGATATTGAACGAATGTATGCTATGCGCCCAAATCTTTTGGGCAGAGTGGGAGACAGTATGGTCAAGCTGTACGAGGACGGCATCTACCTGCGCGGCGGCAGCGAGGTTGTGCCTGCGGCCGAGGCTACCGAGCGCGGTATTAAGCAGACGCCCGAGGATGCCAAGCGCGGCACCATCGCGTATTCGATCCTTCAGGCACACAACACGTCCGGCGACCCCGAGGCGCTCAAGATTCGCTTCGACGCCATGGCGAGCCACGACATCACCTTTGTCGGCATCATCCAGACGGCGCGCGCCTCGGGCATGGAGCAGTTCCCGCTGCCTTACGTGCTCACCAACTGCCATAACTCGCTGTGTGCCGTGGGCGGCACCATCAACGAGGACGACCACGTCTTTGGCCTCTCGGCTGCCAAGAAGTACGGCGGCATTTTCGTCCCGCCGCATATCGCCGTCATCCACTCCTTTATGCGTGAGAACTTCGCGGGCTGCGGCAAGATGATCCTGGGCTCCGACTCGCACACCCGCTACGGCGCTCTGGGCACCATGGCCGTGGGCGAGGGCGGTGGCGAGCTGGCAAAGCAGCTGCTGCGCGACACCTACGATGTCGCCTATCCCGGCGTCGTCGCCATCTACCTTACGGGTGCCCCGCGCCCCGGCGTCGGCCCGCACGACGTGGCGCTCGCCATCATCCGCGCCGTCTTTGCCAAGGGCTACGTTAAGAACAGGGTCATGGAGTTTGTGGGCCCGGGCATCGCGAGCATGACGACCGATTACCGCAACGGCGTCGATGTCATGACCACCGAGACCACCTGCCTGTCGAGCATCTGGGCTACCGACGAGGACACGCACGCGTTTTTGACCATGCACGGCCGCGGCGACGACTACCGCGAGCTCAAGCCCGCCGATGTTGCCTACTACGACGGCTGCGTCGAGGTCGACCTGTCGAGCATCAAGCCCATGATCGCGCTGCCGTTCCATCCTTCCAACGGCTTTGAGATCGACGAGCTCAACGAGAACCTCGAGGACATCCTGCATGAGGTTGAGCTTGAGGCCGCTAAGATCGGTGAGGGCAAGACGCACTTTAGCCTGCTCGACAAGATCGTCGACGGCAAACTGCACGTGCAGCAGGGCGTTATCGCCGGCTGCTCGGGCGGCAACTATGACTCCGTGGTCCAGGCCGCCCGCGTGCTCAAGGGCGCCAACACCGGCTGCGGCGAGTTCTCGCTGTCGGTCTATCCCACGAGCCAGCCCGTTGCGCTCGAGCTCACGCGTCGCGGCTACATCTACGACCTCATGGAGGCCGGTGCGATCGTGCGCACGGCGTTCTGCGGCCCGTGCTTCGGCGCCGGCGACACGCCTGCCAACAACGGCCTGTCCATTCGCCACACCACGCGCAACTTCCCCAACCGCGAGGGTTCAAAGCCAGGTAATGGCCAGCTGAGCGCCGTGGCCCTGATGGACGCCCGCTCCATTGCGGCGACGGCTGCCAACGGCGGCGTCCTGACGCCGGCGACCGACCTGCCCGAGGAGACTTGGGACGAGGCCTGCGAGTACACCTTTGACGACGCGCCGTACAAGAAGCGCGTGTACTGGGGCTTTGGCAAGGCCGAGCCTGCCGACGAGCTGGTCGAAGGCCCCAACATCAAGCCGTGGCCCGCGATGGAGCCCCTCGGCGACGATATCCTGCTCAAGGTGTGCTCCAAGATCATGGACCCGGTCACCACGACTGACGAGCTCATTCCCTCGGGCGAGACGAGCTCCTTCCGCTCCAACCCGCTGGGTCTGGCCGAGTTTACGCTCAGCCGTCGCGACCCTGCCTACGTGGGCCGCTCCAAGGAGGTCGACGCGGTGGAAAAGCGCCGCGTTGCCGGCGAGGCAGCGGGCGACCTGGCGGCACTCGATGCCGAGCTTGCCAGCGTGTTTGAGGCGCTGACCGGCGCGGGTGTCGCGGCCGATGCCAAGGCGACTGAGTACGGCTCCATGCTCTATGCCAAGAAGCCCGGTGACGGTTCTGCCCGCGAGCAGGCCGCGAGCTGCCAGCGCGTAATTGGCGGCCTGGCCAACATCGTCCACGAGTACGCCACCAAGCGCTATCGCTCCAACGTGATGAACTGGGGCATGGTGCCCTTCCAGATGGAGGCCGAGCCCAGCTTTGAGGTGGGCGACTACGTCTTTGTGCCGGGTATCCGCGCCGCGCTCGATGGCGACCTGAAGGGCATCGCCGCCTACGTGGTGCGCGCCGATGGTGCGGTCGAGCAGATTGAGCTCTACATTGCCGATATGACGGCAGAGGAGCGTGCCATCGTCAAGGCTGGCTGCCTGATCAACTACAACAAGTTCAAGGCCGCTGCCGAGTAACGCACTTAATTGTCCGCCCGGGGCTTATCCTTTCCCGCCCGCTCACGCGCTTCGCGAGGGTCGCGTTCGGGAAAGGGTAAGCCCCGGGCTACATTTCTGCGTTCTCGTTGGGTCTTGAGGGACGCTAATAAATAGGCTTGCTTGATGCCGCCTCTGTTATCGGGGCGGCTTCTTTTTGTCAAAAACCACCACAAAGGGGGCAGTGAACTGCGCCCCGAAACTTGGACTGAATAAATAGCGACTACGCCGCAAGGGCCTGGTTCCGGAACTCCTCCGGCGTCAGGCCCTTCAATTTTACCTGCCTGCGCCGCGTGTTCCAATGGTCTATGTACTCCTCCAGGTCGCGCTTGAAGTCCCCGAAGCTGCCCCACTCCCTGCCGCGGTAGAACTCGTCCTTCACGTGGCCGAAGAGCTGCTCGGTGGCGGCGTTGTCGATGCAGTTCCCCTTGCGCGACATGCTCTGGGTGATGCCCGCCCCCTCCAGCCTGGAGGCGTAGGACTCGTGCTGGTACTGCCAGCCCATGTCCGAGTGCATGGTCGGTGCCGCCCCGTCTGGCAGGGCCTCGAGGAGCCGGTCGAGCATCCTGTGCTGCTGGGCGAGGTCCGGCGAGGTCGATATGTCGCTCGCCACGATCTCCTTCGTGCAGAAGTCGAGCACCGGGGCCCAGTAGGCCTTGGCGCCGGCCACCTTGAACTCGGTGACGTCGGTGCCGAGCTTCTGCCACGGCCCCTCGGCGCCGAAGTCCCTCGCGATGACGTTCTCGAACGTGCTCCCCACGAGCCCCCTGTAGGAGCTGTACCGGCGGCGGGAGCCCCGGCGGCGTATCCCGCACCGGATGCCCATCTCGCGCATCATCTTGAGCACGGTCTTGTCGGCCACGACCGCGCCCAGCTCGGCGCGCAGGCACATGGCTATCTGCCGGTGCCCGCAGCCGTTGGCGGTGCGCGAGAATATCTCGGCCGCGGCGTCGCGCAGCTCGGGCCTGGTCGGCCTCCGCGGGTGCGCCAGCGCGTAGTAGTAGGTCGACCTCCCGAGCCCCGAGCACTCCAGCAGGTGGCGCAGGGAGTGCCCCTCCGCCCTCAGCGCCCTCACCGCCTCGGCCGCCGCCCTGGTCAGAGCCCGTCCCGCTCGACCAGGGCGCGCAATTTTTTTAGGTAGGCGACCTCGGCCTCGAGCCTGCGGCAGCGCTCCTCGAGCTCCTGCTCGCGGGTGCGGGCCCGGGGCTTCGACCTCGACCCCCTCGGCCTGCCCTTCGGGCGGGGCCGCAGCGCCTCGGCGCCGCCCTCGCGGTAGAGCCTGCACCAGCGCTCCAGCGGGGACTTCGACCTGACCCCGAACTCGGCCATGGCGTCGGCCTTCGCCATCCCGCCGTCGACTACGGCCGACGCCGCGGCGACCCTCTGCTCGAATGTGTACCTGGATTGTTTCCCGCCC
>CAJJYO010000128.1 GCA_905197385.1 uncultured Collinsella sp. | reverse complement strand
AACGGCATCGAGCAGCGCATGAACGGCACCTGCGCCGGCGGCACGGGTGCGTTCATCGACCAGATGGCAACCCTGCTCCACACCGACGCCAGCGGCCTCAACGAGCTCGCGGCCAACGCCACCACCATCTATCCCATCGCCAGCCGCTGCGGCGTTTTTGCCAAGACCGACGTGCAGCCGCTGCTCAACGAGGGCGCCCGCCCCGAGGACGTGGCCGCCTCCATCTTCCAGGCTGTCGTGACCCAGACCATCTCGGGCCTGGCGTGCGGCCGTCCCATCCGCGGCAACGTCGCCTTCCTGGGCGGCCCGCTGCAGTATCTCTCCGAGCTGCGCCACCGCTTCTACCTCACGCTCAATCTGGACGAGGAGCACCGTATCGTGCCCCAAAACGCTCACCTGTTTGTGGCGAGCGGCGCCGCCATGGCGCACGAGTCCAACAAGCTCAGCACGTTCCCGCAGCTCATCGGGGCCATCGATGCCCTGGGTGACACGCAGGGTGCCGAGGTCGAGCGTCTGGATCCGCTCTTTGCCACCGACGAGGACTTTGCCGAGTTCAAGACCCGCCACGACACCGAGGTCGTCCCCAAGGGCAAGCTCGAAGGCTACACCGGACGCGTGTTCATCGGCATCGACGCCGGCTCCACCACCATGAAGGCCGCGCTCGTGGGCGAGGACGGTCAGCTGCTGCACACCTGGTACGGCAACAACAACGGCGACATCCTAGGCACGGCCAAGGTCATCATGGCCGATTTCTACAACCACATCCCCGCGGGCTGCACCATCGGCCACGTGACCACCACGGGCTACGGTGAGGCGCTGCTCATCGAGGCCCTCAAGGCCGATTCCGGCGAGATCGAGACCGTCGCGCACCTGCGCGGCGCCAAGGCGTTCCTGCCCGGCGTCGAGTTCATTCTGGACATTGGCGGCCAGGACATGAAGTGCCTGCGCGTCAAGGACGGCGTCATCGAGCACATCATGCTCAACGAGGCCTGCTCGTCGGGTTGCGGTAGCTTTATCGAGAGCTTCGCCGTCTCTATGAACATGGACGTGCGCGCGTTCGCCAACGCCGCCATCCATGCCAAAGCCCCGGTCGACCTGGGAAGTCGCTGCACGGTCTTTATGAACTCGCGCGTCAAGCAGGCGCAAAAGGAAGGCGCCACGGTGGGCGACATCGCCGCCGGCCTGTCCTATTCCGTCATCAAGAATGCCCTGTTCAAGGTCATTAAGCTGCGCGATCCCAAGGAGATCGGCAGCCAGGTAATCGTCCAGGGCGGCACCTTTATGTCCGATGCCACGCTGCGCGCGTTTGAGCAGCTCACCGGCGTTCATGCCGTGCGTCCCGACATCGCCGGCTGCATGGGCGCCTACGGTGCGGCCCTGCTCGCCCGCGATCGCGCCGGCGCCGACGGCACCTCGACCATTCTTTCGGCTGAGGACATCGCGCACCTCACCGTGACGCAAAAGCATGTCCGCTGCGGCCGTTGCTCCAACAACTGCCAGCTTACCGTCAACGACTTTGGCGGCGGTAGGCGCTTCATTACCGGCAACCGCTGCGAGAAGGGCGCCGGCCACAAAAAGCAGAAGACTGAGGCCCCCAACCTCTTCAAAAAGAAAAACGAGCTGCTCTTTGACCGCGAGGTCCTGAGCCCCGACGAGGCCCCGCGCGGCACCGTGGGTATCCCGCGCGCACTCAACATGTACGAGAACTACCCCTTCTGGCATGCGTTCTTTACGCGCCTGGGCTTTAGCGTGCAGCTGTCCGACCAGTCGAGCAAAAAGACCTACCAGGCGGGCATCGAGTCCATGCCGTCCGAGAGCGTGTGCTATCCGGCCAAGATGAGCCACGGCCACGTGATGAACCTCATTGACCGTGACGTCGACTTTATCTGGATGCCGTGCGTGCGCTGGGAGCGCAAGGAGGATCCGACCGCCGGCAACTGCTATAACTGCCCCATCGTCATGAGCTACCCCACGGCGCTGGCGCTCAACATCGACGAGATCCGTGAGCAGAACATCGAGTTCCTGTACCCGTTTGTGCCCTATCACGACAAGACCGAGCTCAAGCGCCGTCTATACCAGGTGCTCGCCGTCGACCGTGTGGCCGATGCTGAGGCCGGTCGCGGTCGCGTGCGCGGTCCCAAGATCACGCGCTCTGAGGTCGATGCCGCCGTCAACGCCGCCTACGAGGCCGACGCGCGTTTTCACGAGGACATCCAGACCATGGGCGAGGAGGCCCTTAAGTGGGTCGAGGACCACGGCGGCCACGGCATCGTACTCGCCGGTCGTCCCTACCATAACGACCCCGAGATCAACCATGCCCTGCCCGAGCTTATCTCGAGCTTTGGCTTTGCGGTCTTTACCGAGGATTCGCTCGCGCATCTGGTGAAGCCCGAGCGTCCGATTCGCGTCGTCGATCAGTGGATGTATCACAGCCGCCTGTACGCCGTCGCCCGTTTTGTGACGATGCGCAACGACCTGGACCTGATCCAGCTCAATTCCTTCGGCTGCGGCCTGGACGCTCTGACCACCGATCAGGTGCAGGAGATTCTGGAAGCCAGCGGCAAGATCTACACCGTGCTCAAGATTGACGAGGTGTCCAACTTGGGCGCCGCGCGTATCCGTATTCGCTCGCTCATGGCGGCGCTCAAGGACCAGGAGGCCGAGCGCTTGGCCGAGGCTACGGCCGCGGGCGAGACTTACGAGCAGGGCGATGCCGCGCCGGTGGCGCCCTCCACGGATGCCCCCGCGTTCGCGAGCCGTAAGTACACGTTCGAGGCGCAGCGCGAGAGTGCTTCGACCGCGTGGCCCAAGGTGCCCTTTACCGAGCAGATGCGCGAGGAGGGCTACACCATCCTGTGCCCGCAGATGGCGCCGATCCACTTTGACCTGGTCAAAGAGGTGTTCCGTGGTGCTGGCTACAACTTGGAGCTGCTGCCCTCGACCGATCACGATGCCGTCGAGGCCGGCCTGCGCTACGTGAACAACGACATCTGCTATCCGTCGATCCTGGTGACGGGCCAGATCATGGAGGCCATCGAGAGCGGTCGATACGACCTGTCCAAGACAGCCGTGGTTATCAGCCAGACCGGCGGCGGCTGCCGTGCCACCAACTACATCGCACTCATCCGCAAGGCCCTGCGCGAGAGCGGCCACCCCGAGATCCCGGTGATCTCGCTTTCGGCCGTGGCGCTGGGCGAGGACAACCCTGGCTTTAAGATTACGCCGGCGCTGCTTAAGCAGGCAGTCTACGCGGTGCTCTTTGGCGACGTGATGATGCAGATGCTCTATCGCTGCCGCCCGTACGAGGCTACGCCCGGTGCCGCCAACGCGCTCTACGAGGAGTACATGGCGCGCGCTCGCAAGCTGGCGCCCAAGTTTAACCGCCACAACTACACCAAGCTGTGCCGCGAGGCCATCCGCGCGTTCGACACCATGCCGCTCGTGGGCGAGGGTACCAAGCCGCGCGTGGGCGTGGTCGGCGAGATCCTGGTCAAGTTCCATCCCACAGCCAACAACCACGTGGTCGATGTCATCGAGCGCGAGGGCTGCGAGGCCGTGGTGCCGGGTCTGCTCGACTTTTTCCTGTACTCCATGAGCAACGCCGAGCTGCAGAAGGACGAGTTGGGAAGCTCCGCTACCACGCGCGCTGGTATGCAGGCGCTCATCAAGCTCGTGGACTGGATGCGCACGCCGGTGGAGGAGATGCTCGAGAAGTCCCGCCGCTTCGAGGCGCCCGAGCGCATCGGCACCATGGCCGACAAGGCCCGTACGGTGCTTTCGGTGTGCAACAACATGGGCGAGGGCTGGTTGCTCACGGCCGAGATGCTCGACCTGATCGACCATGGCGCACCCAACATCATCTGCACGCAGCCCTTTGCGTGCCTGCCTAACCACGTGGTGGGCAAGGCCGTGATCAAGGAGCTGCGCCGTCAGCACCCCGAGAGCAATATCGTCGCAGTGGACTACGACCCCGGTGCGTCCGAGGTCAACCAGCTCAACCGTATTAAGCTCATGATCAGCGTGGCCAAGGAAAACATGCGCGCCGGCAAGGGCTTTAAGCTTGAGAAGGTGGCGCCGCTCGCGATGGACGAGGTCACCGGCCAGATGCGTGCCCACGACGGCTGCGTGAGCTGCGGTTCGGTCGATGAGAGCGCCGTGGCGTCGGTCGCTGAGCGCCTGGGACGCGGCATTAAGAAGTAGCTGGCCTGCTATGGGCTGGATATGAGACAAACGGGTGGTGGCCATACCGGCTACCACCCGTTTTTGCTTGGACATATGTTGCGTAAACGCCCCGACTATCACCCTTTGCGAACTCAGATTTCGGAAGTATGCGGCAAAATCTGAATAGACCGAGCACACCGAATATGTCCAAGCCCTGTACCTGCACTGATAATTGTCCTTGGGGGAAGCGGGCACTGCGGGGGCGCGTCAACAGCGCGCGATTTCCGCGTCGCAGCGCTACCCTGATGCTGAACGCCGGGACGATGACCCACTGACCTGCTGACGCCTCTTCGGCCGTCCTCAAATCCGACCTGTCTCGCCCCGGCTTCCGCGACCCGGAGTCCTGCCATGACCTAATAGGAGCATGAGCGCGGACAATCGGATAAGGCAACTTGATTGTAGCGCTCCCGTCAGTGCAATGTCTGGGAGACCCGGGCGCGGAGCAGGCGGCAGACCGAGGGGAGCGAAAATGGAAGGCGAAACGGTCATCGCGGGCGTCGACACGCACAAGGACGTGCATGTCCTGTGCCTGCTCGACGGCCTCGGGAGGAAGATCTGGAGCGGGAGCTTCGGGGCCGACCCCGAGGGCTACGACAGGCTGGCGGAGGCGATAGGCGACCCGGGGAGCTGCATGGTCGTCGGCGTCGAGGGCACGGCATCGTACGGGGCCGGGCTGACGAGGAGGCTCGTGGAGCTCGGGTACAACGTCGTCGAGGTGCTCAGGCCCAAGAGGGACAAGGCGAGGCCCGGCGAGGGGAAGAGCGACCCGCTGGACGCCGAGCGCGCGGCGCGCAAGGCGGCGTCCGGGAGGGGCTGCTCCGTGCCGAAGTCGCAGGACGGCTGGGTCGAGGCGGTGCGCCAGCTCTACGTCGCGCGCAGGCTGGCCGTCGCGACGTCCACGTCCTGCGTGG
>CAJJYO010000127.1 GCA_905197385.1 uncultured Collinsella sp. | reverse complement strand
TATTGACCGGCGCTCCTAACGGCGCCGGTCAATACGGGGCCCGCCCATGCGAAAACCAAGTTGTTAGGATGAGCCAGCTGGCTAGAGCTCGACCGGCACCCATTCGTCGTGATTGCAGATAAAAGCCTCGGGATCCTCGACGCTAAAGAAGACGAGCGTGGGATCGCCTGCGCCCTCGTAGTGCTCGCCTAGGCGCTCCAGGTGCCTCCAGCCTGCCTCGCGCATATCGGGAGCGGCCTGGTCATCCAGACCCGCACGCCCGCGCAAGATGAGCCAGCCATGGCCCGGCCACCAACTCGTGGCCTCAAAGCGCTGGTTTTGCAGCAGCTCTTGCCACACATCTTTGGTGCGCGCCGTCACAAACCACAGCTTACCGTCCTGAATCTGAGCAAACGAGAACGGACGCACATGAGGCTGTCCGTCAACGCTCGTCGCCAAATACCATGCCGGCACCGACGTCAGATACTCCAACACCGTATTCAATCCGTCCACGTTTCCTCCTGTACTAGTTAGTTTGGGAACCTGGTTTGTGCGAGCTAGAGCTCCAGGCGCTCCTCCCTGCCGTCGATATCACAGAAGCGCGCGGCAATATTGCGGACCGAAAAGAAAGCAAGGCGGCCGTCGTTGGCACTCTCGTGTTCCTCGCCAATGCCCACCATGTGCTTAAAACCCGCTTGACGCACCTTGTCGCTCGCAACTGCGTCGTCCTCAAGTGCGGCTTCGCCGGTCAATACGATCCAACATTCCCCCGGCTTCCAGCCCGATACCTCAAACTTGGGATTCGCGCTCAGCTCCGCCCACACATCTTTGTCGCGCGACGTACAAAACCACAGTTTACCGTCATCGACCATGGCAAACGAAAACGGCCTCACGCGAGGCTGATGCCCGTCGGCTACATCGGTCGTGGCCAGATACCACGCCGGAATGCGCCTGAGATACGAACAGGCGCGCTCAAGCTGAGCCGTGCGGTCGTTGTCGGTCATAGGGACCCCTTTCTTGCGCTCGAATCGCGCCTAAACAAGTTGAAGGTTGATGACGATGACGCAGATGAGCAGCAACGTCGTCACCACCGCCGCCAACGCATCGCCGCGGCCAAACGTAAGTGCATGCAGACGCGTGCGTCCCTGTTCGCCGTGATAGCAACGCGCATCCATGGCGGCCGAAAGCGTCTCGGCATGACGGAACACGCCCGTGAACAGCGGAATGGCCACACTGCCGAGCATACGCACGCCGCCGAGCGGGCCTCCCGTCACGCGCGCACCGCGGCTCGCCTGCGCATCGGCCGTCTGCTTCATCTCGGTAGCGAACTGCGGCATAAAGCGCAACGCGATACCCATGATCATGCCGAGCTCATGCGCCGGAAGCCCCACGCGCGCAAACGGTGCGAGCAGACGCTCCAAGCCCGCGGTGAGGTCGAGCGTGGGGGTGGTGAGCGTAATGGCGCTCATGCCGGCCATCATCAGGGTCAGGCGGCACGCCATAAACGCCGCAGAACGCAGCGAGCCCTCGCTTATCTGCAGAAAGCCGAGCTGCCACAGGATGCGCCCACTCTGATCGGTAAACAAGTTGAGCACCGCGACCACGACGACGATTGCCAGCAGCGGCGCCATCGACGACAGAACGCGACGAACCGGCACCCGAGACACGGCATAGGTCAGCACAACGAAAATGGCGACCGGGGCCAGTCCGCGGAAGCCACTGACCGTGAGCGTCGTGATCAGAAACACAAAGCCCAAGAGCAACTTGGTTCGCGGGTCCAGGCGGTGGATTGCACTATCGCCGGGATAGTAACTGCCAAACGAAAACGCCTCCATCAGCAGCCCTCCTCTCGCGAGACCGTCTTGGATTTAGCAATGTCCGCGACGTTAGAAGGACCGTCCGAGCGACCGATCAGCAAATCTACCAACTCGTCGGCCAACGACTCAACCGTATAGAGCCCGCCGCGACGCAGCGGCACGCCTGCCTTCGCAAGCGCCAGCGCCATGCGCTGGGCAGCGGGAACACCCAAGCCGATTGATTTAAGCTCATCCGCATGCGCAAAAACCTGAGCGGGCGTGCCCTCGGCAAATACCGCGCCCTCGTTCATCACGACAATACGGTCGCAGCAATTGGCCAGGTCATCCATGCTGTGCGAAACCATGACAACGGTCAGGCCATCGCGGTGAAGTCGATCGATGAGCCCTAGGAAATCCCTGCGCGCAGCCGGATCGAGCCCCGCCATGGGTTCATCGAGCACCAGGACTTCGGGCTCCATGGCGAGCACGCCGGCGAATGCCACGCGCCGTTGCTGACCGCCCGAAAGCTCAAAGGGACTCTTGTCGCCGACCGTGGAAAGGTCGAGGCCCACGCGCGAGAGCGATGACTCGACACGACGGTCGACTTCATCTTGCGGCAAGCCAAGGTTATGCGGACCAAACGCCACGTCCTGCGCCACGGTTTCGGCAAACAGCTGACGCTCAGGATATTGAAACACCACGCCGACCTTGGCCTTAACCGCGGCGGCGTCTTTCTTGTTTGACAGATCGAGCCCCAGCGCGCGAACGGATCCCTCCTGGGGGCGAATCAAACCGTTGAGATGCTGGACCAGCGTCGACTTACCCGAACCGGTATGACCTGCCAAGCCCAGGAACTCGCCGCGACGCACCGTCAGCGATACATCGCGCAGCGCCCACGGGCTGCTTGGGTCGTTTCCCCAGAGAGCCTGTTTGCTCGATTTGCCCGCAGTGGCCGAGCGCTTATGCCAGCGGCGGCGCTCGCGCGGACTGAGCGAATAACTGTACGAAACATGGGATAGTTCGATGACGGGCTCCGACGCGTTGTCCTCGTTGTCTACCGGAACAGTGCCGTCAGCGATTTCCAACTGGGATGCGGAAGACTGTCCCGCGGTGTCTGCCCCACTTCGCTCGGCATAAGCCTGCGCAATCTCAGCGACCATATCCACCTCGCGCACCTGCGCATGAACAGGCACGCCCTTCGTACGAAGCGCCATGCCCAGACGACACGACTCCGGCATATCCAGGTTGAGCTGCGCAAGCTCATCCGCCCGCGTCAAAATTTCCTCGGGCGTACCGAGCATGGCAACGTGCCCCGCCCGAAACACCGCGACACGATCGGCCTCGGCGGCTTCTTCCATAAAGTGCGTAATCATCACGATGGTCATACCGCGAGCGTGCAACGCGCGGCAAGCCTTCATGAGGCCCTTACGTCCACGCGGATCGAGCATCGAGGAAGCCTCGTCCAAAATGAGAACGCGCGGTTCCATGGCAAGCACGCCGGCAAGCGCCACGCGTTGCTTTTGGCCACCCGAAAGCGCATGGGTCTCGTGGCGCTCAAAGCCCACCAGACCCACGGCCTTCAGCGCCTCGCGCACGCGCTGCGCGATCTGTGCCGATGGCACGCCAAGGTTTTCGGGACCAAACGCAACATCATCTTCGACAAGCGTTGCCACCAGCTGGTCATCGGGATTCTGGAATACCATGCCCGCGGTCGAACGAATGTCATAGACCAGCTCGGGGTCGGACGCATCCATGCCGTTGATGCGCACCGTGCCCGCATCGGGCTGCAGCAGCGCATTCAGATGCTTGGCAAACGTCGACTTGCCCGACCCATTGCCACCGAGGATGCAGAAAAACTCGCCGTCCTCGATATTCAGATCGACGCCGTCGAGCGCCGGTACGGCACCGTCATAGCTAAAGGAAACGCCCCGACACTCAATCATGCGCGGCCTTTGACCTGGTCCTTTTTAGGCGTGATGAGGTTGGAGACCGCTTTATACACCGCCAGTGTCAACACCGAGTTAAGCACGGTCTTGATAAGGTTGAACGGCAGCACGGCAGGAATCATGAGCGGGGCGATCACATCGACCGAGCCATACCAGAACCATACGCCAATGGTAAGGTTTGCGACCATAGACAACGCCGTAGCGGCAATAACGCCGAGCACCAGGCCAATCACGGCACCCTTATAGGTATGCATCTTCTGATAGACGATAGCCGCGGGCAGAATGTAGCCCAGCGTGGCAACCAGGTTCATAAGCGCACCGACCCAGTCGCCCGTGGTAAGCGCATGGATAACAATCGCCATAGCGGCAACAGCGGTGCCGGCACCAGGGCCATACGCAAATCCACACACCATCGCCGGCACCAGCGACGGGTCATACGTCAAAAACGGCGCCGAAGGAAGGATAGGCAGCTGCACGTACATAAACAGGGCTCCCAAGGCACACATCAACGCCATGGTAACGAGCTGTTTGGTGCTCCACCTATTCGTGTTCTCAAAATGGATATGCTGCGACTGTTCAGACATAAGATCACCTGCCTCTTTCATCCGGACTCTAACCGTTGGTACTGGGATCTCACCAGTTCAGCCGGCATGCGAACCAACACACGCACGGGTCGCGGACTCATCGGCTCGGTCGCAGACACCTCGCCTGCGCCACGGCGTCCCTTTGACACCGCCCGATTTACCGCCAGTGGGGAATTCCACCCCGCCCTGAAACAGCAATTGCAAGTGTAGCACGAGCAGGTTCTCGCGCAAGTATGCCAAGGGTAATTTGTGGCGGGGGTCAGTTGCCGCAACAACCACGTTCCCCACCCATCCCAAAGTAACGCGCTTTTCGCGGCAAAGCCGCGAAACAGCGAAAGGGACACGTATCCCCATCAACCACATTCTCCGCCCACGCCGACCTCAAGGCCGTAAACGCAGGGAATCCGGGGGCGGGACGGGGACTTCTCTCCGGAACATTCCGCACTGATATCTTCTGAATTGAAGACGTCGATGATGCACCCGTATACCATTGACGTCGACACCATCAGATGCGGACCGCGCGGTGACCCCACATTCCGCTGGCGCCCACAGGGCTGCCCTCGTTTCCTGACATGTCCCGCGCGGGCCGCGGCGAGCCGAGACCGCCGCATGACCTAATAGGAGCATGGAGCGATACCGCGGACCCGAACAACCGCATTCTATCGCGCCCCGTCAGTGTGCCGTCTGCCCGGTCCAGGCGAGCACGGAAAGAACGGAGCGAGGCATGCAAAACGAATCGACACCCGGCGCCCGCGGGCCGGTCTTCTGCGGGGTCGACACCCACGCCGACTCGCACTGGCTGTGCGTCCTGGACTGGAGGGGCCGCAAGGT